>JAEYWB010000361.1 GCA_023429275.1 Planctomycetota bacterium | reverse complement strand
TCCCGGCAGCAGGAACCGTGACGCGGCCGGTCCGCGTCCCCCTGGAGAACGGTGCGGACGCCGCCGTGGAGGCCCGGCTCGACGACGATTCCCTTCCGCTCGACAACACCCGGCGACTGGTCGTTCCCCTGAGAAAGTCGATCCGCGTTCTCGTCGTCAATGGCGGCGATGCCCGACTGGACGACTCCATCTTCGTCGAGCTGGCGCTGGCTCCGCCCGATCGGACCTCCTCTTCTCCTCCGACTTTTCAGCTGCAGTTCGTCCCGAACTCGATTCCCCTCAGCCGGCTCCGGGAGCAACGTCTCGACGACTACGACTGCGTGATCCTGTGCGATGTCGGGTCGCTCACCGCCGAGGAGGCGACCAGGCTGGAGGGATTCGTCCGCGGCGGAGGGGGACTCGTGGTCTCGCTGGGAGAACGGGCCGATCAGGACGCCTACGACCTGCGGTTCAGCAGCGCGGCACGTCCCGGTGACGCGATCTCCTCGGAACCTCAAGAGCCGGGTCGACGGGATGGCGGACTCCTGGCGGCACGATTCGAGAACGCCAGCCCTCCACTGACCGACCAGGACCTTCCCTTCTCGATCAGTGAGCCGAACGGGCGGCATCCGATCACACGGCCGTTCGAGGGGAACCCGGACGCGGGGCTGCTCACGACGCCTCTCTTCCGCTTTCGCCCCGTTCGGACGCCACTGCCGCCGGAAACGCGGACCGTCCTCAAGCTGTCGAATGGTGCGCCGCTCCTTCTCGAGCGTCCGTTCGGCAACGGACGGGTCGTGCAGATCCAGACGGCCCTCAACGATCGCTGGGGGAGCTGGGTGGTGTGGCCGAGCTTCGTGCCGCTGATCCACGAGACCGTCCTGTACGCGATCGGCGGGCAGGCGGAGCAGCGGGTCCATCTCGTCGGCGAGCCGATCAGCCGCCGCTGGCCCGCCACGTTCCAGACCGGGCAGCCGGTCATGACGCGGCCGGGAACGGGGACGGAACGGACGGTCCTCGCCCCGACCGAGGGGAGCGATCCGCGCGTGACATTCGACGGGACAACCGTCAGCGGCTTCTACCAGCTCTCGTTCCCTCTCGTTTCGCAGCCGGCGGAGCGGTACGCGGTCAACCCCGACACGCGCGAATCGTCGCTCGTCCGGACAACCCGGGAGACCCTCGAGGCAGAACTCCTGCCGGGAGCGAAGTTCGACGTCACTTCCAGATGGGAGCCATCGCAGGCGGGAGCCGAGCGGACGGAGGCAACCCGCGGCCGTCTCGTCCAGCCGCTCCTCCTCCTGGTGCTGCTGCTCCTGCTGGCCGACCTCGCCATCTCCGGTCGGCGTGCGTAGTACCTCTCCACTCCGCGCTGTCGGCGTGACATGACCGGTCATGTCGCTCTTCGCCCCGTCGCCGGAACGCGCCAGCGTCCGGTTCCCGACGTCGCTGCGATCGGTCGGGACGCGACCGATGGCTTGAACCGGACGTTGGCGCGTGCCCGCTGATGCGACCGGGCGTTTGACGCGTGCGCGAGCAGGTTCCAGAATCCGGGCCGACCGGCCGCGGCCGCCACGCTCCTCGCACTCGGAACCTTCGCAATGTCGTCCAAAGTCTTGAACTTCAAGCAGGAACTGACCGCGTGCTTCGGCCAGCCGGTCGCCGAGAACCCGACACAGGTGATGATGGAGGCGGCCTATCGGCACCACGGCCTCGACTGGCGGTACCTGACGATCGAGGTCTCACCCGCCGATCTCGCGGCCGGCGTCGCCGGAGCCCGGGCGATGGGCTTTCGCGGTTTCAACTGCACCATTCCGCACAAGGTCGCGGTGATCCAGCACCTCGACGGGCTCGGCGAGTCCGCTTCGCTCATGGGAGCGGTGAACTGCGTTGTCCGCCGGGGGGATAAGCTCATCGGCGAGAACACCGACGGGAAGGGATTCGTGAAGTCCCTGAAGGAACTCGTCGATCCCGCCGGAAAGCGGGTCGTGATGTTCGGAGCGGGCGGGGCAGCCCGGGCGATCGGCGTCGAGGTCGCCCTCGCGGGGGCGGTCGAGATCACCGTCATCAACCGCTCCCGGTCCCGCGGAGAGGAACTGGCGAAGCTCTTCACCGACAAGGTGAAGGTCAAGACGAACTTCGTTGAGTGGAAGGGGGACTACGTCGTCCCGGCCGGGACGGACATCGTGATCAACGCGACGTCGATCGGCCTGTTCCCGGATGTCGACGCCCGGCTCGGGCTCGATCCCGATTCCCTCAAGTCCGGCATGGTCGTGGCGGACGTCATCCCCAATCCTCCGAAGACCCGTCTCGTCCGCGACGCCGCGGCCCGCGGCTGCAAGGTTTATGATGGCCTCGGGATGCTGGTCAACCAGGGGGTCAGCGGCGTGCACTACTGGTCGGGCATCGAACCCGAGGCCGCCGTCATGCGGAAGGCGCTCGAAGATGTCTTCGGGAGCTGAAGAAACCCCGTTGGTTTCCGGAGGAGATCGCGGTCCTCACTCCGGAGTCGCCGCATTGATCGCCGCTTCACCTGGTTCCCACACAGCCCGCCGACCGCGGCGCCCGATCCTCATGCTGCAGTCGCTCCGTCATTTCCTCGAACTCATCCGCTTCAGCCATACCGTGTTCGCCCTGCCGTTCGCCCTGCTGGCGGCGGTGCTGGCATGGCGTTCGACGCCGTTTCGCTGGCAGGATCTCGTCGGGATCCTGCTCTGCATGGTAACCGCCCGGTCCGCCGCGATGGCCTTCAACCGGCTCGTCGACCGCGACATCGACAGCGACAACCCCCGCACCGCCAGACGGCATATTCCCGCCGGACTCCTGACCGTCCGGGGAGTGACGCTCTTCACCGTCGCGTCGAGCCTCCTGTTCATCGCCAGCACGTTCCTGTTCTGGCCGAACCGCTGGCCGGCCCTGCTCTCCGTGCCGGTGCTCCTCTTCCTGCTGGGCTACTCGTACGCAAAGCGCTGGACGGCGTGGTGCCACTACTGGCTCAGCGCGGCGCTGATGCTCTCGCCTGTGGCGGCCTGGATCGCGATCCGCGGAACACTCGAGTGGCCACCCGTCCTGCTGGCGGCAGTGATCTTCTTCTGGGTCGGCGGGTTCGACATCCTTTACGCAACGCAGGACGCCGACTTCGACCGCGAGCGAAAGCTCAGCAGCATCCCGGCCCGATACGGCATTCCCCGGGCGCTGCGGATGGCCGCCGTCAGCCACATGCTCACGGCCGTGTGCCTCGTCGGACTCTGGTGGGTCGCGGGGCTCGGCTGGCTGTTCCTGACCGGAGTGATCGTGATCTCGCTGCTGCTCGCCTATGAGCATTCACTCGTCCGGCCGGACAACCTGTCGAAGGTGAACGTCGCGTTCTTTCACGTGAACGCGATTATCAGCATCGGGCTGTTCGTCATCGGGGTGCTCGACATCTGGCTCGTGTCGTGAGACCCGCCACATTACGGCCTGACTCCGCGCCCGCCCGGCATCAGACGGTGATGGTGGGCCGATTCACTCGCCCGATCACGCCGGGCCGGACTTCGTGAAAGGGTACTCCACGATCACCGACGTGCGGATTCCCCCGCGCGGCGTGAAGTCCGCGACGATCTTCATCCGCCGCGGACGGGTCGCCTCGACAAGGTCTGTCAGGATCGTGTTCGTCACGTTCTCGTAGAACGCACCGTGGTTGCGATACTGCTGGAGATAGAGCTTCAGCGACTTGAGCTCGAAGCAGTGTCGGTCGGGAACGTACGAGATCGTCAGCGTTCCGAAATCGGGCTGGCCGGTCTTGGGACAGACCGACGTGAACTCGGGGCAGACGGTATCGATCAGGTAATCCCGATCGGGAAACGGGTTGTCGAAGACTTCAAGGAGATCGCGGAAGGGCATGCTCGACTCGTCGGGCGCGAATGGCCTTCGCTCTGTCATCACTTTGCGCGCGAAGGAATTCTGCATGATAGGTCTTCCGTTCGCGACGGCCAGCCGTGGCGTTTCCACGAAGCGACTTTTCAGGCGTCTTTGATGCGAAGAGTCGCCTGACGGATTGGACGCCCGCGCATCTGTTCCGCACGGAATTCCCGTCAAAACCCTCTCGGTCGGAGTCTTGCCGCGACGATACCCAGACCAAGGGACGGACCGTTCGTCTCTCGGGGGCGATGAGTGATTCGCTTCTGTTCCATGAATCGTCTCTCCGGGGGGGAGGGGCAGGCATGGCGATTCCATTCTGGAACTTCTGGCCCGGCGAGCTGCGGCGCGACCCGCTGAAGCTCGCTCTCGCGGGCGCCGTGGCCGGTGCAGGGTGCCTGTACTTCGGGTTCCGGTCACCGTCGTACCCGGTCGTGACCGACGAACCGGCGAGCCGTTCCCGTCAGGCCATCGAGCAGGTCTCGTACGAGCTGGCCGCGGAGGTCGAAGCGACGCCGCTCCCGGCCGGGGCGCAGGTGCTGCTGCGGACCGCTCCAGCGAGCCGCGTTGTTCCGGCCGTCGCCCTGGTCGACGGCGCGGCGGGTGGAAGCGGTGACCTTCGCCGGGTCGACCTTGCCGCGTATCGCAAGGATGGCGCGGCAGGTTCCGCAGACGAATCGTCCCGCTCCACGGCGACGCCTCAGGCGGGCAATGCCGGCCCGGTCCGGCTGACCGGCCGCATCGAAGTCATTCCCTAACTCCGGCCCTCAACGATCGCATGTACCAACGCTACTGGCATCTTGAGACTCCTCCGTTCGAGAACTCGCTCGACGCGGGATTCTTCTTTCCCAGCGGCACCCACCAGGGGGCCCTGCTGAAGCTCCAGTACGCGGTCGAGACCCGAAAGGAGCTCGCCCTGCTGACCGGCGGGCACGGGACGGGCAAGACCTACCTGACGCACGTCCTCGAGCACGACCTCGGGCCCGATGCCGGTCCCTTCGTGCGGGTCATCTTTCCACAGATGAGCCCCGCCGAGATGCTCAGCTACATCGCCGTCCGGATCGGGTGTCCGGAGATCGAGGTTCACTCCGATCGCGGCGGCGTCGACCGGACTCTGCGTGTCGTGGAAGGACGGCTTCAGCAGCTCTCGGAATCCGGCGTCCGGCTCGTCCTCGTGATCGACGACGCCCACCTGCTCTCGCCGGAGCATCTGCAGACGCTGCAGCTCTTCCTGAACATCCAGCAGCACGCGGGGGACGCCTGTCTCGTGATCCTCACGGGGCGACCCGACCTTCTGCCGCACATCCAGCGGGTCGGAGGACTCGATCAGCGGGTGTCGGTCCGCATGGCGCTGCATGGCCTCTCGGAAGACGAGGTCGGACGCTACGTCGACCACCGCCTCGCCCGGGCAGGGAGTGAAGGGGTCATCTTCGAGGAAGCGTCGATCCGGATATTGTGGGAGCTCTCGCAGGGGAGCCCGCGGCGTCTCAACCAGATCTGCGACCTCGCGCTCCTCGTCGGCTATGCCGACAGCCTTTCTGCCATCACGCCGGTCGAACTGGAAGCGGCGGCGCAAGAGCTGACGTCGGTCTCGTGTGATTGAGCCGCGGGCTCAGTGACGTCGCGCCCGTTGTTGCATCACCGAGCGCCTGACGCGCATCGTGCGCTCACGAGGCGGGACGAGCCTCCGTCGAGACCGCGGCCCGCGGGTTCTTCGGCGGCGGAGCGGGCATTCCGATGTCGAGCGTAAACGACACCGGGTAGTCCGGGTCCTTGCGGTTGTCGTTGGCGACCTTCGGCTGGACGTCGTAGCCTCGTTCGCGAAGTCCCTGTTCGAAGCTCTCCTTGTCGTCGCGCGTGCGGGCGTGAGCCGTGCCGGAAATCCGGGGACGGCCCGCCTTCGGATCGGGTTCCAGTTTCAGATCGGTGAAGTACAGCCGATCGGTCCCGGGC
>JAEYWB010000332.1 GCA_023429275.1 Planctomycetota bacterium | reverse complement strand
GGGGAGGATGGGGAAGGGGAGGGAAACGCGTCCGCCACGACGCACGGTCGTGACGAAGGTTCGCCAGATTGCCTCCAGGACGATTCCCGCGGCCGCCGCGCCGTGAAGCCCCGATGTTACGTCCCGGATCCCGTCGCCGATGGCGTCGGCTGTTCGCCCGTCTCCTTGCGGAGGTGCTGCACCCACGCGGGGGGGACGTTGGCGAAGACCCAGTCGCGCCGGAACCGGTCCTGCCGAAAGCGGGACTGGAGGAACGTTTCGATCGCTGACAGGCGTTCCCGATCGTTTTTGCCCGAGACGCGGCAGCGGACGGGACGGACGAACATGTACTCGAAGAATGACCAGGTTCCGCCTGGAGTCAGCAGGCCCCAGGTTGTCGTCACGAGGCTCTCGACCAGCTCCATCGGGAAGTTGTTGAACGGAAGGCCGGAGATGATCACGTCGTAAGGGGCGTCGGTCCGGAAGTCCTGCAGCGGACAGTTGTGCAGAGTCGACTGGCCGGCAGCCCGCTTCCACGCAGCTTCCGTCTCGAACCGTCGACGGAGCAGGTCGACGAAGTTCTCGTTGATTTCGACGAGATCGAACCGGTCCCCCGGTTGAAGCAGCGGCAGGATCGATGCGGTCACCGCGCCGCTTCCGGGGCCGATCTCGAGAATCCGCAGCGGGGTCGGAGCTCCCGCGGCATTCGTCCGCGGATGCTGCCGCAGCGGACCGGTCATCGCCCGGGCCAGGAAACGGCTGCTGGGAAGGATGGACCCGGTCGTCTCAAAGCGGTTTCGGAACTCGCGAAAGAACGCCAGGTGATCGAGCAGGGGCATTCGGCCAGTCCGGAAACAGAGTGCAAAGCCGGAGTTATACACGATCGGGCCGTCGTGGATACCGGCGGGGGTGCCAGTTGATTCGTCCCGTGGCCATCCGATCGCCAGCCCTCAGCCCCTTTCGTGGTACATCCGCGGCCTGTGTTGGTAGCATGTGTCAGGTATTGCAGTCCTTCGACGATCAGTCGGCTGCCGCGGCGAACCTCGCTCCCTCAGGGTGAGTCGAACAGTCCGCCCGATGAAACCTTCCTCCAGTCTTTCCGCCGGGACCTCACCGGCCCCTTAAGCCAATGTCGCACGACGGCCCCAATTTCGAAACGACAGTCCTGATTCCGGTCATCGCCCAGGATGACGCGAGCGGGGACGTTCTGATGCTCGCTTATATGAACCAGGAGGCGTACGACGAAACGCTGCGGACAGGCCGCGTCTGTTATTACAGCCGGAGCCGCAAGAAGTTGTGGCGAAAAGGTGAAGAGTCCGGGAACGTCCAGGAGCTGAAGGGAATCTACTACGACTGCGATGCCGACGCGCTCCTCGTCCGCATCAACCAGGTGGGGGGCGCTGCCTGCCACGAAGGGTTTCGAAGCTGTTTCTTCCGCAAGATCGACCCCGCGACCCGGGAGGCGACCGTTGTCGGCGAACGGGTGTTCGATCCCGCCCAGGTTTACCGCAAGTGAAGATCTTTCGCCGATTTCTGCGGCGGGCGTAAACTGGCGTAGGCAACACTCTCTCCGTCCGGGATGCTTGCACCCGGAGCCGGTCTCCTTGTGGCCGGCGCATCGAGCCGTTGCGCAAGTGTTTGCGTCAAGGAACCTGACATGCGTCCGCTCTTCGCCCGTCCCTCCGTTGCGGCCCTGAGCCTGGTCCTCGTGACTGGTTCAGTGACCGCTCAGGAGAACGCTCTCCCCGAAAAGCCAGCCGCCCCCGCCGAAGCCCCGTCTCCTGCTCCAGCAGGTCCCGGGGCCGTCGCTCCACCTGTCACGCCCCCGGGGCCAGGTGCCGTGACGCCGCCTGCCGTTCCCGGACTCGCTCCGCTTCCGGGGGGACGGCCGCTTCCCGGTCCTCCTCCGGGCCTTCCCGGTGTGCCGTTTCCTCCCCCTGCTCCCGGGGGAACGCCGGCGCCCGGCACTCCACCGGCCGCGGGACATCCTGCGGTCTTCCGCTACTACGACAAGGATGGGGACCAGGTTCTCTCGCCGGCGGAACTCGAGAAGGTTCCCGCACCGATCCGGGAGTGGATCACCAAGGAGAAGCTCGACGTCACCGAGGGGCTGAAGCGGGAACTCTTTGACGCCAGCGCGCCCAGGCTCGTCGACCACCTTCGCGCCCGGACCGCTGAGACGATTCTCGCTCCCACGCCGCTGCCGACACCGGGAAGCGAGCCCGCCCCGAGTAGCGGCGGCGGACGGAACGACCGCTCACGTGGCGGATCGAGCGAGTTTCGGGCCCTCGACCTCGATCAGGACGCCCAGCTGACGTTCCGCGAATGGCGTGCGGGAAAGCGGCTGGCCGCAGATTTTGCTCCGCGGGACCTCAACGGCGACGGCATGGTGACGTCGGCCGAGTTTGATCAGACCAAGGATCTCGCGGCGTCCGGAACTGTGGCTTCCGGAACGGGCACGTCCGGCACCGCGACGTCGCGGCCGATGGGATCCGGTGGTCCGACGCCGCCGGGACCGGTCGGCCAGCCCCCTGCGCCTCCAGCCCTCCCTGCGTCCGCCTCATCGGGTAACACACTCGGGACGGCCGCCTCGCGTCAGACATTCGAGACGCTCGATCGGAACAAGGACGGGATGATCAACCCGGACGAATGGGGCAACAGCCGCCGCGTCGGTCCGGGATTCAAAGAGAAGGGGATCGACATCTCGAAAGACATGTCGCAGGCGGATTTCCACGCGAACTACGCCAAGGCGTTCGCGCCGAGGTAGAGGTAAGAGATCGGCCGTTCAGGCGGAACGAGCGAGCGTCGGCTCCCGTGCCAGCAATGGGCCGGTGGCCGACGCTCTCGATCGGTTCCGGCTCCGGGGTGCGACTTCTCGCAGGCGCACACCCTTCTGGTTCAGAGAGCCGTTCACGACATCGCACACTGCAGGGCAGAACGCAGTGAGGTCGTACGGAACCTTACTTGTGATATCCGAGCGACTCGATCACGCCGTAGAGCTCTTCAAACGTGATGAACCGGCGGCGGTGGACGAGCTTGTAACGGTCGACTGCGGCGGCGAGCTCGGCGACTTCCGGACGCGTGTAGCTGCGAGCGTCCTGGAACTGACGGCGTTCGACACCCGGGTTCCCCGTTTCGGCCGAACGGCGGCGATCCACGAACGGAGCGGCCGGGGTCGTGGCGGCGGTCACATTGGTCTCGTTCGAACCAGACATGGCATTACTCGTCGTCAGGCGGACTTGGGACGGACTCACACGGAATGTCCGCACGTAGTCCGATTCAACCGTAGGTCGCTCCCGGGTCGACTCCCGGCAACATGACGACAGGAAGCGTCATTGCAAGGGGCCTCGCGCCCGAATACTCCGATTGTTCCGCGTTTGTGGCTCAGGAAAACCGGGAAAGCTGGTCCACCGCCCCGACCCGGTGAAAGCTTCCGGAAGTCGCCGCAGGTAAGGGATCAGGCCCCGTTGCCGATGGGACCAGCGCTCGAAATCAGCTTTGCGGCCACCCAGACGGCCACGCCGAGCAGGATTGTGACACTGGCGTACCTCCTGAAGTGATCGATGCTCGCCGGTTCACCCGTCGATGTGCGCGGATCCCCACCCAGGAATTCAACCCAGCGGGTCACCGGGAGAGCTGCCAGGACAATGAAGTAGAAGATGTCCGTCGATGTGACCCATCCACCGCCGCGATCGGCGGATCGATAGAGAACCAAGACAAGCATCAGCGGTCCGATCAGCATCCAGAAGATTCGACTGAAAACGACACCGATCGAGGTCGACGGGGGCGGAGAGGTAGACATCGAGAGATCTCGCGCGGGAGGAAATTGTTCGGGAACGGCTCACGCATGGAGACGAGGTGAAAGCGATCCTGAACCGGAACCCAGGAAGGCGAACTCGTCGCGTGGACGTCACCAACCCCCGCCGTTCGAGATGAAGAGCGTCAGATAGAGATCGTGCTCAAAGGAGAGAGGAGGCACGTGACGCTCGAGCGTTGAGAAAGAGTCTTTCCTCTGCCTGGAAGTGTAGAGGGGAGGGACAGCGGGACAATCCCGAACCCGCCGACAGAGCGAACTCGGCGGCCTCGCGATCGGACCGTCGTACGGGCGCATTCGCTCAACGAGCGGTCGCGGGAGATCGATCCTGCGAGCATCGCCCGGTCGATGCCCCAGGATCTTCCTGGGGCTCAGAGATGCGTGACGACATCCGTTGCGAACGGATGGAAAGATGCAAGGGGCGCTCGGCCGCGTCCCTTCAATCGCACTACTGCTTTGTCACACGAAGGATTTTGGGTTGCGTCCATTAGCCGGCGGGCGCTAGCCCCCGGTTCGAACCGGACGCTGGCGCGTTCCGGCTAATCGAACGAACCCCAAGTCCTAGCTGTGCCAAAACACTACTCTTCCTCCTGCCCCCGATACCGGCGGAGCTTCTCGCGGAGCGTGGCCCGGTGAATTCCCAGGAGACGCGCGGTTGCGGCGCGGTTGCCGCCGCAGGTTTCCAGGGCCTCTTCGAGCAGCACCGGTTCCGTTTCGGCGAGGTAGGCGTCGTAAAGCTGTGGCGACTCCGTCCCCTGCAGGTCGGTCGCCCGCTCGCGGCACCACTGGTGGAACGCCGCCCGCCAGTCGGTCGCCTCCGGAAGATCGGCCGTCCGGTGCGGTGGGAGCGGCGGAGGAAGCGACTCGACGCCGACGACGTCGGTCCGCGACACGATCGCCGCGTGCTCGACGGCGTTCCTCAGCTCGCGGACGTTTCCATACCAGTTCCGCCCGCTGAGCTCCGCCACCGCGTCGGCCGAGAGGGTCTTCGGCCT
This sequence comes from Planctomycetota bacterium, assembly GCA_023429275.1. GTDB lineage: Bacteria > Planctomycetota > Planctomycetia > Planctomycetales > Planctomycetaceae > Planctomyces_A. Next base: position 2,116 of record JAEYWB010000332.1, on the reverse strand, counting down.
CTGCGACGAGATCCGGCGGACGAAGTATTCCGCCAGGAGCGGGATGTCTTCGCGACGGTCGCGGAGCGGTGGCAGTTCGATCTGGAACACCTTGAGCCGGAAGTACAGGTCTTCGCGGAACTCGCGCCGCGTCACGAGATCGAGAAGCGGGCGATTCGTCGCCGCGATGACCCGGAAGTCCGCCTGGTGCGGCATCCCGGAGCCGACAGGGGTCACCTCGCGCCGTTCGATGGCGCGCAGGAGCTTCACCTGCTGCGGCAGGGGAATATCTCCCACTTCGTCCAGCAGGACCGTTCCCCCCTCCGCGAGGTCGAGAACTCCGACCCGCTCCCGGTCGGCGCCGGTGAATGCTCCCTTCACGTGACCGAAGAGTTCGCTTTCGAGAACGGTCGCATTGAACGCCGCGACGCAGACCGGGACGAACGGCCGGTCGCGTCGCTGGCTGCACCGATGGATTGCCTGGGCGACGAGTTCTTTCCCGGTCCCGCTTTCCCCGGTCACGAGCACCGGCACGTCGCTGTCGGCGACGAGCGCGATCTGCTTGAAGACCTGCTGCATGGCATGCGAGCGGCCGATGAGCGTCTCCGTCGCCGGGAGGCTCTGAGCCTCGACGACCGTGGCGGCAGGACGCGACGCAGCGTAGGCCCGCTTCACGACGAGCAGCGCCTGATCGAGATCGAACGGCTTCGGGAGGTAGTCGAACGCTCCCGATTCGACGGCCTTGACGGCGACATCGAAGCTGCCGAACGCGGTAATCATCACGATGTGCGCCCGCGGCGCGATCTCGCGGAACCTCGCGACCGCCGTCAGACCGTCGATCCCCGGAAGGCGGACGTCGAGCACGATCACGTCGGGAGTCTTCTCTTCCGCAAGGCGGAAACCGTCTTCCGCGCTCGAGGCGACGTTCGTGGAGAATCCGTCTTCGCGAAGCGCCGTCTGGAAGGCCCAGGCGATCGTCGGTTCGTCGTCGACGATCAGGACCTGTCCTCCTGTCAACACCTGCCCCATATCAGTCTCCATAGATTGGCGCGTGCCGATACGGCGTTTCCAGAATGAGAGTGCACATCACCGTGAAATAGAGCCGGCCGGCACCGTGACTCCATTCGAGGAACGCCCCCCGTGGACGCGTGGGATTCCAGCTTCCGCCGTTCTTCCCGGAAGTATTTTGCGCTTTCACGATCAGCGGGGCCACCTGGTTGAACCAGCTCTTCCAGGGGTCGCCGCCAAGGTTGTGAAGCGTCTGCGACGTGTAGTACCAGGCGTAGACGTTCCGCCGTCCTTCCGCCCAGAGCGGAGCATTCCGCTCGGAGAGCAGGAACTCGGTCCCTTTCTTCATCGGAGCGTACTCTTTCGGCCAGCCGAGCCATTGCCGGCAGAGGAGTCCCTCGGCGGTCATCGACATGTCCTGCGCTTCCTGCGCGGGTTCGTCGGGCCGGTAGCGGTAACGCGAAGCGTCGTCGGGCGAGATCTGAACCGAGTCGAGGAAGGTTGACGAGAGCAGGAATGCCTCGGGGGGGACGTCGATCCTCGCCATGCGGGCCGTGTGAAGCGCCATCAGCGCCCACCCCGTGACGCTAAGGTCGCCGATGCCGTCCTCCGCGAGCGGCCGGTACTTCCATCCGCCGAGCTTCGGGTTCTGGGATTGAACGAGAAAGTTGACCGCCTTCGTCGCCGCCGGCCGGATCGACTCATCGCCCGAAAGCGCCAGCGCCTCGCAAAGGGCGATGGTCCCCTGCGCATGCGAGTAGTAGTGCGCCTCCTTCCCCTGCTCGGCGATATCGAACAGGTCGCCTGTCGGCCGCTGGATCCCCTTGAGCCATTCGATCCCGTTCTTCACGGCCGCCTGGTGCGGGCCTTCGCGGGTCGTGTTGCCGTCGCCGAGAAGGGCGAGAAGGGCGAGCGCGGTCGCGCCGGTGTCGGTCCGGATCGTCCCGCCGTCGTCGTACGGCCCTGTCAGCGACCAGTGTCCATCCTTCTGCTGCTGCCGGGCGATCCAGGCAAGGGACCGCTCGATCGCCTTCCGCGTGTCGGCGTTCCCTCCTTCGCCTTGTCCCCCGCCGCCGGCGCCGATCCCTCCTCCGGGGCCACCGTCGCCGGTCCCGCCGGGGCCTCCTCC
>JAEYWB010000317.1 GCA_023429275.1 Planctomycetota bacterium | reverse complement strand
ATCCAGATCGGGCGGATTCAGCTCCGGTTCCATAGCCCGGCGGCGGCGCCCGCTCCGGCGGCGGACGCCGCCTGCCCGGCCGAGGCGCCCCCTGAGGCGCCCGACCGCCCAAGCCAGGAGGAACTTGAGCTCGCCGATACGCCCGCGTGCGAGACGGCCGAGCTGACCGTCGATGAGCTGATCGATCGGCTGGAAGAGGAACAGTCGGCCCTCGATTCGCTCGAACAGCGCCGCATGGCGGGGGCCCAGGCCCTCCTCGATGCCATCCGCCGGGCTGGAGCCCAGGAGACGCTCGACCAGGCGACGCTCGACCAGGGGACGGACGCCGCCGGTGCGGAAGTGGACGCCGCCGAAATCGAGTCGATCCCGATCCGTCCCGTCGTGGACGAGTGGGACGAGCGCGAGCGGCAGCTCCTCGAAATGGAACAGACGCTGGCAGCGAAAGCGGCCGAGCTCGCGACGGTCCAGGACCGCCTGGCGGAGCAGATCGGGCAGATCCGCGAGCACGTCCGGCAGCTTGAAACGCCCGACGAGCCGGAAACGCTGCGGATCAGCGCATGAGGCCTGTCGGCTGAAGGGGGGCCGCTCTTCGCTCAGCCGGCCTTTGCCATCGGCAGGACGTTCGCCGTGTGGACGTACAGGTCCCGGCTCGGGAAGGGAATCGTGAAGCCCTTCTCGTCGAAGCCGAGCTTGATCTTCTCGATGAGGTCGCTTCGGACCTTGCCGTGTTCGCCCGAACGGACCCACGGGCAGACCGAGAAAAGGACGCCGCTCTCGGCCAGGCTCGATACGACGACCGTGGGAGTCGGGTGCGTGATGATCCGGCGGGCTTCCGCCAGGAGCCGTTCGAGGAAGCTCTTCACGGCTCGCAAGTCGTCTCCATAGCTGCAGCCGATCGTCAGCTCGATCTTGCGGTTGGGGAACGCCGAGTTGTTCTTGATGACCCCCGACGTGATCGTCCCGTTGGGGACGATCACCTGCACGTTCCCGCCCGACTTCAGCACCGTGTTGAAGATGTTGATCTCCTCGACGTTGCCGGAGGTCCCCCCCGCTTCGATGTCGTCGCCGACTTTGAACGGCTTGAAGACGATCAGCATGATTCCCGCGGCGAAGTTCGACAGCGAACCCTGCAGCGCGAGGCCGATCGCGAAGCCCCCGGCCGCAATGACCGCCGTCGCGGAGCCCATCGGGACCCCCAGGACGTCGAGCGCCCCGATCGAGATCATGACGAGGCACGCGAAGTACAGCACGTTGGCGGAGAACCGGACCAGCATCGGGTCCGCACCCGCCTTCTCCATGACGTGCGAAACGAAGTTCGTGAACATGCGGGCAACCCACTTGCCCACGTAGAAGAGCAGCACGGCGGCGCAGAGCTTGATCGCGAAGGCGACCCCCTGCGTGCTGATGAAGTCGGTAATCGTCTTCGTCCACGTCCCGTAGGTCGCGTTCAGCTGCTTCTGAGCCTCGATCAGCTGTCGAGTCAGCTGATTGTGCGCTTCCTCGGGGGCCATTCCTCCCGGAGCGAGGGGAAGCGAGGTGACGGCGTTGGCCCCCGCGTTAAAGACCGGCTGGACGGCGTCCGCGACCTGGGGGGCCGCCGCAGGGAATGCGGGGGCGGTATTGGCCGCGGCGGGAAGAGAGGGAAGCGTCGAGACGGGACTCGAAAAGTTACCAAGCTGTTCCAGACCGCCTCCCTGCTGCGCAAGCGTCGCCAACATTCCCCACATGACCGATGCCTCCCTGCGATGGTCAGTCGAACTTCAATGGCAGAGGAGCAATCGCCTTCCGTCGAATCGGTCCCGATCAAGCGAGCTTGATCCGGACCGGCTCGAAGTCTCCCCCTTTTCCTGCCAGGCGGGGGAGTTTTACGGAAAATGGGCGGGATGTGTCTATCCGTGTTCGCTCCCGGCCCGGGTGAGCATCTGCTCCAGCACGATGTACGACGTTTCTTCCAGGCCGAGCTTGAGATACGTCGACTGCGCAGGCGCGTTCTGCTTCTCGACATACAGTCGCAGCCCGACGACGCCAGGGGTCGCGGAAGCGAGGCGGTGGACGTGCTCGAACAGGTTCCGGAAGACCCCGCGCCCCCGGTGGTGCGCGGTGACATAAACGCTCTGAAGCCACCAGATCTGGCCGTTCCTCCAGTCGCTCCACTCCCAGGTGTGCATCAGCTGTCCGACGACCGTCCCCCCGGACTCGGCGACGAAGTAACGCCCCTTGGACGAATCGAGGAGAATCGCCCGGACCCCGGCGGCGATCGTGTCGGGATCGAGCTCCCGGTGCTCCGTTTCGCGGGCGAGCCGGCGGTTGAATTCAATGATCGTCGATGCATCTTCGATGCGGGCTGTCCGAATGATGTCGTCGGCGGTGGAATCGTGAGAGCTCATCGCTGCGTCCGGGGAGCGGGGACACCTGGCGTCGGTCCCTGGCCTCGCGGCCCCGACGGAGACTCCAGGATTGCATTGAGTCTCCTCCTTCCCGCAGAAACTCGCCACGGAGCGGACCGGGAGATCCCGGCCGCGACCCGATAGACGTGCCCCCCTCGACAGCTATCCTTCCTTCGTGTCTCGGCAACCTTCCCTCTTCGATCTGCCGCCGGAGCCTGCCCCCTGGGAGCAGGCGGCCGATGCGGACCGGCTCGTGGCAGCCGTCGTCGTCAACCGGCCGATCGACACGGTGTTTCACTACCTTGTCCCCCAGGAGCTGCGGGACCTGATCCAGCCGGGGCAGCGCGTTCGCGTCCCGTTCGGACGGGGGGACGACGCAACCGTCGGTTACTGCGTCGGCCTCGACTCGACCCCTTCGACGAGCAAGCGGCTGAAGTCGCTGACGGAGATTCTCGACCGGGACCCGCTCCTCACCCCCGCGATGCTCGAGCTGACCCGCTGGATCGGGGAGCGATACCTCTGCAGCTGGGGGCAGGTGCTCGAAAGCGTCGTTCCGGCGGGAGTCAAGAAGCAGGCGGGGACGCGCGAGATCGTCTGCTACGAGCCCGCCGAGGGACTTCGCGAACAGTTCGACTCGCTGAAGCTGCCGGCGAAGCAGAAGCGGATCCTGCAGGTGATCCTCGATTCGTCCGAGCCCCTGCCGATTGACGAGCTTTCCCGGCAGGCCGACTGCGGCACCGCCCCGATCCGCACGCTCCGCGAGAAGCGGCTGATCGTTCCGATCAAGCGGCGAACGCTCGCCTCTCCGATTCCGGTCGTTGCGGCCGAGAACGAGAAGGACCTGCATCTCAATGCCGACCAGGAAACGGTTCTGGCCGAGATCCTGAAGCTCCTGCGGGCGGGCCGGCACGAGACGGTGCTGCTGCACGGAGTGACCGGGAGCGGCAAGACCGAGGTCTACATCCAGGCGATCCGGGAGGTCGTCAGCTACGGCCGCCAGGCGATCGTTCTCGTTCCGGAGATCAGCCTGACGCCGCAGACGATCCGTCGGTTCCGGAGCCGGTTTCCCTCGGTCGCCGTTCTGCACAGTCACCTGAGCGATGCCGAGCGGCACGCGCAGTGGCAGCGGATCGCCTCCGGGGAGGTGCAGGTCATCGTCGGGGCGCGAAGCGCCGTCTTCGCCCCCTGCCCGCACCTGGGGCTGATCATCATCGATGAGGAGCACGAGTCGACGTTCAAGCAGCAGACCGCCCCCCGATACCACGCCCGGGAGGTCGCGCGGGAGCGGGCCCGTCGGGAGAGCATCCCGCTCATCCTCGGCTCCGCGACGCCAACGCTCGAGTCGCTGCTGAGGGCGCGGAGAAAGCACGAGATGCTGCTGTCGCTGCCGCGGCGCGTCGAGAAGCGGCCGCTCCCTCCCGTCGTCGTCGTCGATACTCGGAACGACCCGCACGTCACCAAGGGGGAAGCGATCGGGCGGGCGCTCCGCGTGGCGGTCAAGAGTGCGCTCGAGGACAAGGGGCAGGTCATCCTGTTCCTCAACCTGCGGGGCTACTCTCCGGTGCTGTGGTGCGCCCGTTGCGGCACGGGGATCAAGTGCCCCGATTGCGACATCACCCTCACCTGGCACGACGACCGCAAGCGGGTCGTCTGCCACAGTTGCGACTACGAAGCGGCGGCTCCCGAGTTCTGCGCGGGCTGCGGGATGCCGGGGCTCAAGTATCTCGGGACCGGGACGCAGCGGCTGGAGAACGAGGTGAAGGCAAAGTTCCCGGATGCCCGCGTGATCCGGATGGACAGCGACTCGATGAAGAAACCGGGGAGCCACGACAAGGCCCTGGACGCCTTCCGCCACGGGCAGGTCGACATCCTCCTCGGAACGCAGATGATCGCCAAGGGGCTCGACTTCCCGAACGTGACGCTCGTCGGCGTCGTCGATGCCGACACACTGCTCCATCAGCCGGACCTCCGTTCCTCGGAGCGGACATTTCAGCTCATCGCGCAGGTGGCGGGGCGCACGGGCCGGGGACCACGCGGGGGCAAGGTCCTGATCCAGACGGCGAGCCCGGACGAGATGGTAATCCAGAAGGCGGCCAGGCACGACTATCTCGGCTTCGCAAGCCTCGAGCTGCAGCACCGCAAGGACATGCTCGCGCCGCCGTTCACGCACCTCGCGCGGATCATCTTCCGCGGCCCCGACGAACCCGCCGTGCAGGCAGAGGCCCGACGTATCGCCGAGGCCTTCAGGGCAAAGTCAAAATCGCTCGGCCTGGGCGTCAAGCTCCTCGGCCCGGCCCCCGCGCCTATCCTCAAGCTGAAGAAGCACTTCCGCTACCACCTCCAGCTGGCGAGCGAAACTCTCGCCCCACTCCAGCAGCTCTGGAAAGAAGTCTCACGAGAGGTGACGCTCGGCCACGGCGTCGAATACGTCATCGACGTCGACCCGCTCGACATGCGATAGTCGCGCGGGGCGTCCGTGCCGCGTTACTCTTTCGTCACCGTCTCATCGAGGTTCAACAGCAGGCTCGCCACCATCGTGTAGGCGGCGTGTTCCGCGGGGTCGAGTTGTTCGTTCCGCGGGCTCGCACCGACGCCGAGAAGCTTCTTGGCCCCTTCCACGTTCGCCTGATACTTCTCGAGGTGCTGCTGGTGCTGACGGCCGAGGATCTCCGCCTCCTTTGAGGTCGGGAGACGGCTTGTCGCCAGCCGGAACCCGTACGCGAGCCGGTCGGCAGGCTGGGAGCCCCCTTCGGTCATCATTCGGGCGGCCAGCTTGCGGGCCGCTTCGACGTACTGCTCGTCATTCATCAGGACGAGCGCCTGGAGAGGAGTATTCGTCCGCGCCCGCCGCGCCGTGCAGGTCTCCCGCGACGGAGCGTCGAACGCCATCATGCTCGGCGGCGGCGATGTCCGCTTCCAGAACGTGTACATGCTGCGGCGGTAGAGCGCCTCCCCGTTGTCCCGCATGTACTTGCTCGTGTCGCTGCTCGTGAAGGCGACTGCCTCCCAGAGACCGTCCGGCTGGTACGGCTTCACGCTCCGGCCACCGAGCTTTTCGACGAGCAGGCCACTCGTGAAGAGGGCCGAGTCGCGGACCACTTCCGCCTCGAGCCGGAACCGGGGGCCGCGGGCGAGGAGGGCGTTTTCAGGATCCCGCCCCACGAGTTCGGGCGTGACCTTCGAGCTCTGGCGGTACGTCCGCGACGTCACCATCAGCTTCACGAGCCGCTTGACATCCCAGCCCGTCTCCATGAACTCCGCCGACAGCCAGTCGAGCAGCTCGGGATGCGAGGGGGATTCCCCCTGGATGCCGAAGTCTTCCGAGGTCTTCACGAGACCGCGGCCGAAGAACTGCTGCCAGAACCGGTTGACCGACACCCGCGAGGTGAGCGGGTGGCTGCGATGGACGAGCCACTGCGCAAGGCCGAGGCGGTTCTTCGGAGCCCCCTCGGGCATCGGCGGGAGCACAGCCGGCGTCCCGCGTTCGACCTTCGGACCGGGCTTGTCGTATTCGCCGCGGAGGAGGACGAATGTCTCCCGTTCCTTGGCGTCGTCCGCCATCACCAGCGAGACCGCGATTGCATCGTCCGTCTTCTTCCGCTCGTCCTGGAGGCTCTTCAGGTTCTTTTGGAGGGGCTCGAAGATCTCGCGGGTCTTCGCGTACACGTTCTCGAGGAAGTAGTCGCGGATCAGCTTCTTCTGGTCGTCGGTCCGCTTCGCCGCCTCGACCTTGATCGCGTCGCGGACGGGTTGGGGGACATCCGACTTCATGAGTCCCTTGTCATAGGCTTCCCAGGCGACGAGCGATTCGAAGCCCTTGCCATCCTGCGGCGTCTTGGTGATGACCCCCGCCTTGTCCCAGTAACAGTGGCCGTCGAACTGGGTGAAGGCCCACCCGTTGAGCAGCTTTCCGGCGGGGAGGCCGACGCGGGCCGCGTCGACTTCCAGCCTGACCCACTCGCCGGTCTTCGGCAGGTCCCCCAGGCGGCGATGGCCGTCGGTGTCGCCGGAGCCGAACGCGATGGCGTCGTCTCCCCAGAAGGCGCGGTGCTCCCAGGTGCCGTCGTTGAACTGGAGCATGACGGTCTTGGGAGGATTCTTCGGGTCGAGATAGACGTAGGCGAAGAACTTGTCCCCCTCGCCGATCTTGAGCCCGGGGTTGGCCCCGGTGAAGAAGTGCTGCGTGATGCCGGATCCCTGCCGGCGGCTTGCCTTTTCGCCGCTGAAGACCGGGTGATCCGGCTTTCCCACGAATTCCCACGGGGTGTTTCCCTGGAGCTGGGCGCCGCTCGGAGCGGCGTCGTCGATCCAGACGAACTCCTGCGGTGCGTCCGCCGGCTTCGCCTCGGTCATCGGGGGCTCGGCGTATTCGACCTTGGCGAGCGCGTCTTTGATCGCCTGCTGAGCCGCGGCGATCTTCTGATCGTAATCGGCGAGCCGGGCGGTCTCTTCCGGCGTCGGCAGGCGAACGACCGGAGGGGTGTCGTGCCGGTTGCCGTCCATCGCCGGGTCGGACGCGGAGTTGAAGAAGGCGTAGAGCTGGTAGAACTCCTTCTGCGTGACCGGGTCGTACTTGTGGTCATGACAGACGGCGCATCCGAGCGTCAGTCCCAGGAAGACGGTCGAGAGGGTCTCGGTCCGGTCGACGACGTAGCGGACGCGGACCTCTTCGTTGATCGAACCCCCTTCGCTCGTCGAGACGTTCGCCCGGACGAAGCCGGTTGCGACCTTCTGGTCGAGCGTCGCGCCCGGAATCATGTCTCCCGCGAGCTGCTCGACGACGAACTCATCAAACCGCTTGTTCGTGTTGAAGGCGTTGATGACCCACTCGCGGTACTTGTAGAGCGACCGCTGGTTGTCGAGATGCAGGCCGTGCGTATCGCCGTAGCGTGCGACGTCGAGCCAGTACCGGGTCATGTGTTCGCCATATCGCGGCGAACGGAGAAGCCGGTCGACAACCGCCTCATAGGCATTCGGCGAGGTATCGGCGAGAAAGGCGTCGACTTCGGCCGGTGTCGGCGGCAGGCCGGTCAGGTCGAGCGTGAGCCGCCGGATCAACGTGATCTTGTCGGCCTCGGGAGCGGCGCTGAGCCCCTCCGCTTCGAGGCGGGCTTCGGCGAAGCGGTCGATCGGGTTCGCCTCGCCGGCCGTGTTCCTGACCGCCGAAAGGGCCCGACGTTCCACGGTCTCGAATGACCAGTGTGTCTTGAACTCCGCCCCTTCGCGAATCCACTGCTTCAGGGTTTCGACCTGGGCCGGGGTGATCTTCTTGCCGGTCGACGGCGGGGGCATCACCTCGTCGGGGTTCGTCGACGTGATCCGGGCGATGATCCCGCTCATGTCCGGGTTGCCCGCGACGATCGCGTGGACGCCCGATTCGAGCTTAGCCGTCGCCCCCTCTGATGTGTCGAGCCGCAGGCCCCCCTCACGCGTCTTGTCGTCGAAACCGTGGCACCGGAAGCAGTTGTCCGACAGGATCGTCCGGACGTCCCGGTTGAAGTCGAGCTTTTTCGCGGGCGCGGCCGGGGTGGATGGCGGATCGGCCCAGGCATTGACGGACAGAAGCACCATCGCGACGGCGGTCGAGATTCGCATCGTTAAAGGCCGGTCGTTAAAAGAAATGGCGGGCCAGTTGGAAGGGCCACGACGCAACAGAGTCTCAGAATATGAATTCTACGCGCCCGGACCGGCCGGGGGGAAGCGATAGAATGAGGCGGTTTCCCGGACCGGGGCGGTCTCATGACGACAACGCGACAGGATCATCGCGAGCGAAAAAGAGGGGGCTGCGAGCTCTGCGGCCGCGCCGTCCCCTTGACGTTCCATCATCTCATCCCCAGAAAGGTCCACCGGCGGCCGAGGTTTCAGAAGCGTCACGAGCGGACCGAGATGCGGACACGTGGCCTCTATCTCTGTCGGCTGTGCCACAGCGGAATCCATGATCTGATTCCGGATGAAGCGCAGCTCGGTGAGTCTTACAATACGCGCGAACAACTGATGGCACACGAGGGAATCGCCCGACACGTCGCCTGGGCCGCGAAGCAGAAGCCGTGAACACCCGGCG
>JAEYWB010000292.1 GCA_023429275.1 Planctomycetota bacterium | reverse complement strand
GGATTCCGATTTCGACGAGAACGTGACGCGAAGTGAGTATCTCGCGGCGCTGGCGGAACCGGACCGGGCAGGAGGGGGGGCCGCATTCGACGCTGCGGACGCCGATCGCGACGGGAAGCTCTCGGAGAAGGAGTTCGTGACACTTCCTCCTCCGATCCTGTTTCGACTGCTTGACCGTGACCACAACGGCGAGCTGTCGTCGATCGATGAGATCGTGCCGGCCCCCGCGCTGCTCCCGGGGCAACCCGCCGCGCCGCCGCGGAGTGCGTGGTCTCTTCTCCGAAGCCGGCTTGCGTTCGAGGGGGTCGACGTGGACCGGAGCGGGGCGATCTCGGAAAAGGAGTTCGTCGAAAGCCCTTTCGCTCCGTCGCTCGCAGGGAACGATTCCAAGGTCCCGATCCCGGACGCGGTTCTCGAGGAGGTCGAGCGCGTCCTTTCGATCACGCTGCCGCCAGGTCAGGAGTCGATCGTCTCGGAGAGCTGGAAATCCGCTCCCTGGTCGGAACTCGGACCGGACTGGACGGCCGTGGTCCAGCAGAACCCGGACTCCAACGGCGACGGGCAGATCTCGCGAGCCGAGGCCCGCATGACTGTCGAAGTCTCTCTGGGGGTCCGGTTACCGGATGGCCTCGCGACACGTCTCCCGTCCGGTCTCGTCTTCAAGAACTTCGAGTTCGGTTATCTCGACGAGAACAAGGATCGCAAGCTCACGGCGGACGAGTACGTCGCGAAGTTCAAGCCGAACCGCGAAGCTGCGCTCGAGAACTTCGCCCGGATGGACCAGGACAAGGACGGATTCCTGACTCCCGCGGAGGCGGTCAGCCGGATGCGGGACGACATGCTCGGGACGTTCCTGCGTTTCGACGTCGACCGGGACGGAAAGGTGACCCCCGAGGAGATCTCGCGGAACAGCCAGTCCTGGGAGAAGGTCACCGTCACTGGGCTGTTCCCCGGCTACGACCAGGACGGGAACGGCAGCCTGTCGTTCCGGGAGTTTGCCTGGACGCCCCCGCAAAGCCGCGTCATCGACTGGAATCGGCGCCGGCGTGACTTCAACGGAGACATGAAGCTCTCCTTTGACGAGTTCCGCCCCGGCCCGGGGCCGTTCGCCGAAGTGCTGATGCGCCGCGCGTTCCGACTCTGCGATCGCGATCGTGACGGCTTCCTGTCCTACGACGAATTTCCGTTCGACAGAGATGTCTCGAAGATTCCGGCCGAGGTCGCTTTTCAGCAGCTTGACCGCGATGGCGATGGAGAGCTGACTCACGCGGAGGTGTTCCTGCGCCAGGGGCCCGATGCTCAGGATCCTGTTGCCGTCCGCGATCACTATCAACGAGTGATCCGGAGCCGGGCCGCGTTTGCGGCGTTGGACGCCGATCGGAACGGTCAACTGTCGAAGGGAGAGTACGACGGCCGATACCGGCTTTCGCTCTCGGGGGGGGCGGCGGCCGAAGCGATTCCCGATCCGGTCCTGGAAGAAGCCGAACGGGCCATCGGGCTGGTTCTTTCGGGCCGCACGGCACTGCGTGTCGACGACTGGAAGGTGTTTGACTGGAAATCCGTGGGGCCCGACTGGGCGCACCTTGGCCAGGCCAACCCGGACGCCGACAAGGATGGGAGCGTCACGGCCGACGAGGCGCGGCGAGTTCTCGAGACCGCCCTGGGAATCCGTCGAGCGGACGGGACGGTGATCCGGCTTCCGACCGGGCATCTGCTGCGGAACCTCGATCTCCGCACGCTCGACGTCAACGGAGACAACCGCCTGACCGTGGAAGAGTACCTCGCGAAATGGCAGCCCGATCGAGACGTCGCCATCCGCCGTTTCTCGCAGCACATGGACCGGAACAAGGATGGCTTTGCGACGCTGGACGAACTCGTCCTGTCGTTCCGGGAAGACCTGGTGGCGACATTCGCGAGGTTCGATACCGATCGGGACGGCAAGGTGACCCCGGACGAGATCGCCCGCAACTCGGCCGACTGGGAGAAGAATGCCGTCCGCGGGCTGTTCCCCGGCTTTGACCAGGACCAGGACGGAACTCTCTCGCTGACGGAGTTCGGCTGGACTCCGGTGCTCAACCGGGTGCTGGACTGGAACCTCCTCCGCTCCGACGTCAACGGCGATGCCCGGCTGTCGTTCGAAGAGTTCCGGCCGAGCGCCGAACTGTTCGGCAGCGTCCTCGCGCGGCGGTTGTTCCGTCTCCGCGACCGGAATCGGGACGGGGCCCTCTCGCTCGAAGAGTTTCCGTTCACGATTGACCCGGCCGCTGTCTCCCCCGAAGTCGCGTTTCGGACCCGCGACCTGAACGCGGACGGGGCGTGGACGTTCGAGGAAGCGTTGGCACGCCCGGCCCCGATCGCCGACGATGCCGAGGGGCTCAAGGCGTACGACTACGCCCGGCTGCGAAGCCGCCTCGCCTTCGACGCCGTCGATGCTGATCGCAATGGAACGGTTTCGCTTGACGAGCTTCGGCGGAGTCCCTGCGGCCGGACACTCCAGGGAGCGTGGGGGCATCCCCTGCCCGATGTCCTCGGCGAGGAGGCCGAACGGGTCCTGGCCATCCTGCTGCCGGATCACCAGGAGTCGATCGCCACGGAGGCCTGGTCCAGGGCGAAGTGGGGCGACCTCGGCAACGATTGGGCGACACTCGCGACCCACAAGCCTGATCGGAATGGAGACGGAAAGATCTCGCGGGACGAAGCCCGGCAGGCGATCGAATCGGCTCTCGGGATCCGGCTGGACGATGGAACGCTGATCCGGCTTCCGACCGGGGTTGCGCTGAAGCGCGTCGAGTTCAGCCACATGGATGCGAACAAGGATGGCAAGCTCTCCCTGGCAGAGTACTCAAAGAAGTCTCCGCTCGATCCGGAGACGACGTCCAAGAACTTCACCGCGATGGACCAGAACAAGGATGGCCTCCTGACTCCGGCGGAAGCGATCACGCGGATGCGGGACGACTCCGTCGCGACGTTCCTCCGCTTCGACGCCGATCGAGATGGCCGGATCACACCGGATGAACTGACCCGGCACACCGGTGCTTGGGAGAAGAACGCGGCCCTGGGGCTGTTTCCGGGATTCGATCAGGACGCCGACGGGGCGCTCTCCTACAGGGAGTTCGGCTGGACGCCGCTCCAGGTCCGCGCACAGGACTGGAACCAGCTTCGCAAGGACTACAATGGCGACCTCAAGCTCTCCTTCGAAGAGTTCCGGCTTCATCCCGACCTGTTCGCCAGCGTCCTGACTCGAAAGGCGTTCCGACTCCGGGATGTCGATCGGAACGGAGTCCTCACGTACGACGAGTTTCCGTTCGAGATGGACCCGGCCAGGGCTCCTCCTGAGATCGCCTTCAAGACCCGCGATCGGAACGGTGACGGAGCGTGGAACTTCGACGAAGCGTTCGATCGTCCGGCACCGAAACCGGACGATGCCGAGGGGCTCAAGGCGTACCGCTACAGCCTGCTGCGGACCCGCCTGGCCTTCGACGCATCCGACGCCGACCGGAACGGGACGGTCTCTCTCAATGAGCTCGAGCGAAGCCCCTACGGGCGAACCCTCCAGGGAGCATGGGGGTATCCGGTTCCGGACGCCATCCTGGACGAGGTCGAACGGGGCCTCGCGGTCCTGCTCCCTGATGCCTCCGTGTCGATCACCGTGGAAGGCTGGTCCAAGGCTGATTGGGCCGCACTGGGACCGGACTGGGTGACACTGGCCCAGCAGAAGCCGGACCGGGACGGCGACCAGAAGGTCTCACGTGACGAGGCGCGACAGTTGATCGAAGTTGCGTTCGGGGTCCGGCTCGCGGACGGAACGCTGATCCGCCAGCCGGCGGGGACCTCCTTCAAGGTCCTCGAGTTCGGCTGGCTCGACACGAACAAGGACCGGAAGCTGACGCAGGGGGAGTACGCCGCCAAGTTTCAGCCGAGTCCAGAGGTCGCTCTCAAGAACTTCACGACATTGGACCAGAACAAGGACGGCTTCCTGACGCCGGCGGAGGCGGCCGGCATGATGCGGGACGACCTGATCGGGGCCTTCCTGCGCTACGACGCCGATCACGATGGACGGGTCAGCCCCGGGGAAGTGAAGGACCAGTCGTCCGAGTGGGAGCAGAACCTGATCCCCGGTCTGTTCCCCGGCTTCGACGAGGACGGTGACGGATCCCTCTCCTACAGGGAATTCTGCTGGACGCCGCTGCAGACCCGGGTGGTCGACTGGAATCATCGCCGCAAGGACTACAACGGCGACACGAAGCTCTCGTACGAAGAGTTCCGCCTTCATCCGGACCTCTTCGCGAGCGTGCTCATGCGGAAGGCGTTCCGGCTTCGGGACCTCAACCGGGACGGGTTCCTGACCTACGAGGAGTTCCCGTTCGACGTCGACTCGCGAGGGCTTCCGAAGCAGATCGCCTTCGAGCAGAAGGACCAGAACCGCGACGGCCACCTCACCTTTTCGGAAACCTTCACGCAGCCGAGGCCGCAGGGCCCCGCTGTGACCAACGAAGCCCTGCGGTACCACCACGCCCGCAGGACGCGGTGCCTGCTCGCCTTCCGGGCGACCGATCGCGACAGCAACGGCAAGCTCTCGAGCGACGAGTTCGTGTCGAGCGACTACGCCCTTTCGTCCCTGGGCGATGTCCCCATCGGCCCGGTCCCCGATCCGGTGCTGCAACTGGCCGAGCGGGTCCTCTCCGAGGTCTTTCCAGGGGGGATGACCTCCGTCACTCCGGAAGAGTGGCAGGGTTTCTCATGGCAGCAGTTCGGCCCGGACTGGGAAGGAGGGGAGATCGCCGCCGCCAGGGCGGACCGGGACGGCGACGGCGTTGTGTCCCGCGACGAGGCAAGTGAGACGATCGAGATCGCGCTGGGCATTCGACTCACGGATGGGACTCGGATCCGCCTTCCGACGGGGCACCTCTTCAAGAACCTCGACTTCGGGTACCTCGATGAGAACAAGGACAGGAAGCTGACCGTTTCGGAATACCTGTCCAAGTTCCAGCCGAGCCGCGACGTCGCCCTTAAGAAGTTCTCCCAGCTCGACAGTGACCAGGACCAGCTTCTGACTCCGGCCGAGCTCGTCAGCGCCATGCGTGACGACCTGATCGGCACATGGACCTACTTCGACACGAATTTCGACGGACGGGTCACACCCGCCGAACTCGCCTCCCAGACCCGCTCGTGGGAGAAGAATACCGTCGACGGACTATTCCCCGGATTTGATGAGAA
>JAEYWB010000205.1 GCA_023429275.1 Planctomycetota bacterium | reverse complement strand
GCGTGGAAGCCGTAGTCGAGGAGCCGCTTGGCGATCTCCATCGCCGTGACACCCTTGCCATCCTTGAGGCTCTTCGCCGAGGCGACGAACTCGTGCATGCAGAGTTCGCCGTGCGGGACCGGCAGGACGTCCTTGAGCCGCGCCTTGAGGTAATTCGCGTTAAGAACCGCCTGCTCGGTCATCTCCTTCGCCCCCTGCGGACCGAGAGTCCGCAGGTAGAAGTAGCCGCGGAGAAGGATGCCGACGTTGCCGAAGAAGCTCCGGGCCCGGCCGATCGACTTTGCGGGCGTCTTCAGGCGATAGAGCGTCTTTCCGGCGGAGTCGGTCTCCTTCGCGATGACCGGGCCGGGGAGGTAGTCCGCCAGGAACGGGCGAACGGCGATCGGGCCTGAGCCCGGGCCGCCGGCGCCGTGCGGGCCGGTGAATGTCTTGTGGACGTTGTAGTGCATCATGTCGCCGCCGAAGTCACCCGGGCGGGTGATGCCGACGATGGCGTTCATGTTCGCGCCGTCGATGTACACGAGCCCGCCGACGTCGTGCATCATCTTCGAGATCTGGGCGATCTCCTTCTCGAAGATCCCGAGGGTGTTCGGATTGGTCACCATGAAGACGGCGGACGAGTCGTCGAGCTGGGCCTGCAGGGCCTTGAGGTCGACGAGGCCGTTGGAGGACGGCGGCAGCTGAACGCAGTCGAAACCGGCGATCGCGGCGCTGGCAGGGTTCGTCCCGTGAGCGCTGCTCGGGAAGAGGACCTTCGTCCGCTTCTCGCCCCGGGCGCGGAAGTACGCGGCGGCGGCGAGAAGAGCGGTGAACTCTCCCTGGGCGCCGGCGGCGGGCTGGAGCGACACCGCCGGGAGTCCGGCGATCTCGGCCAGGATGTCCTGCATCTCGTACAGGAGAGCGAGCATCCCCTGCGTATCCTCCTCGCGGGCGTGCGGATGGAGGTCGACGAGGCCCGGGAGCCGCGAGAGCCGCTCGTGCCGCTTCGGGTTGTACTTCATCGTACAGCTGCCGAGCGGATAGAAGTGGGTGTCGACGGACATGTTCTGCGTCGACAGATTCACAAAGTGCCGGACGACATCGGGTTCCGAGAGCTCGGGCAGCGGAGGAGGGTTCTCGGCAAGGGCCTCTTTGCCCAGTAGCTCCGCGAGGGGACGGGGCGGGACGTCCGACTTCGGGAAGACAGCGGCTCGCCGGCCGGGGGAGGAGAGCTCGAAGATCGGCCGGATGGCCTGCACGTTTCGCATGGGAACTCGAAAAATCCAGAGGAGGCGAAGGGGGCGAGGTCTGACGACACCCTTTCGGGGAGACGGCCTCGCCAGGCACTGGCGAACAGTCTGGGGTCAATGCTGACCGCACGGTGGTCTCACTCCCCGCGGATCATAGAGAGGAGGCTGGCCGTTTTCCCACAGTTCCCGAATCGTAGAAGCCCGTCCAGTTTATCGGAAGCGGCGGAGGTGATTACGGAGCAGGCTTCGCATCGCTCCCCTCTGATTCGTAGAGGGCGGCGAGCTGGACCCCTTCACGCCGGACTTCGGCCAGAAGCTTGAATCCACTCCGCGCGGAGTGAGACTCATCAAGACTGGCCCATGGGTCGGCCATTCGGCGATGGACGACGACGTAGCGAACCCGGTCCCGAATCTGATCGTCGTAAGCGGCCAGTCGAACCTGGTGCCGCCGGAGAATCGGCGACTGAGCCTCGAGGTCTGGAAGCTGAAGAGGATGCAGCACCGGCGCAACGTAGAGGGTCGCCCCCGCAGGGATGAGGCGAGTGATCTCGGTCTGAAACGTCCTGTTGAGCGATTCTCCCCAATAGCTTCGCTCGAAGCCGAGCTAACTCGCGCCGCGAAGTCCCCCCACGGCGAGGTTGTAGTGGCTGAGAAGGAACGGCCATGTCGTCCAGTGTCCGCAGGCCTGCGCCGCCAGAAACGCGCCGACAAGAGCGCCCGAGGCCGACAACCGACGAGTGATCGGGCGACCCGCAATGGGATCTCCGGCGGCTCGTGTTTCCGGACCGGATTCTCCGGTGCGACGCTCAATCCACGACCACAGCACCGACCCGCCCCGACCAACGAACACTGCCCAGAGGGGGTAGCAGATGAGAAACAGCCGTTCGCCGTCGTAAACCGCAACGCCGGGCCAAGCGAACAGAACGAGAGGAAACAGGACCGCCAGGAGAACGAGTTGGAGGCGTGGGGCCCGAAGGAGACCGGGACCCGCGCCGGGCACAACGTCACGTTCGGGCGACCCGGAGTCGATAGCGGCGAGAGGAGATTCAGTCCGGCGGATTCTCGCAGCCAGACCGGTGAGACCGAGGAGATGCAGACCAAGAGGCACCGTTGTGGCGAAGATCACGAACGGATAGTGCCAGGGGACATCGCGGTCGGCGAACTTGATCCCTTCGTAGTAGCAGTAGAGCACCTGCCGGTTTGTCGCGCTTCCGAAATACTTCAGCAGGTGTCTGCGCGGGTCGAGCCAGAGCCACGGCCATCCGGCGAAGAAGACGAGGAACGCGGTGAAACCGAGGAGAAGTCCCGGCCCGATGGCTCGACCTCGAAAATGCCAGAGACCCCAGAGCCCGATCGGAACGCAAGCCAGGACCCCCTGAATCTTCATCAGCATCGCGAGACCGAGAAGGAAGCCGGCGAGGAGGACGTACCGGCGCGGAATCGTCGGCCCCGGACCGGCCATCGGCGTCAGCAGCGGCCGCGACCAGGTCTCGGCGACGAACAGGATCACGGCGGCATAGGCGAGGCCGACGAACGTCTCGAGAGCGGCGAGGTGCGAGTGCCCGAAGAGCCGCGGAGTCAGCGGGAGTGCGAGTGCCGCGATCAGCCCGGCTCGCCTCCCGAACCAGCGTCCTGTGGTCCATCCCACGAGCCAGATCGTCACGGCAAATGCGATCGCGGGGGCGATCCGGGCGTCGGCCGTGACGTAGAAATCGCGCGGTCCCCGTCCGTGCCACCAGTGACCCAGCGAGTGCGCTAGCCCGAGCGCGACTCGTCCGAGCGGCGGGTGATCCGGGTTGTATCCCGGAGCGCCGAAGATCTCTCTGAGGCTTTGAGGAGAGAGAACGCCGAGGCCGTATGAGCGAGCCGTCTCGACGAGGTACACCCCCATCTCGACGTTGTAGACCTCGTCGAGCGTCAGCCCCGGGTCGGCCGGGAGCCGGGGAAGGTTCCCTGCCGGATCGCGCGTCGCAATCGACAGGACCCCCGCCAGCAGGGCGATGAGCAGCGGTCCCGCCCAGAGCCGCGACGTACGGGGGGCCGGCGGTGATGCGGAGACGGAAGAGAGGGGCGATCCGTGGCCGGACATCGTTCGAAAGCTTCCTTCCGCTCAGAATCCCGAGAATCTATCGGGCTGCGGGGCATCGGAACAGAGAGGGCCTGCCGCGTCTTGGTCGGGATGCAATCCACCGGACGCTGGAGTCGTTACAGTCCTTGTCGACGAGCAGTGCGATGGCGGTCGCGGATCGCGATTCAAGTCGCTCTCGATCGTTGGCCGGCTGCCGGCGATCGACGGCTTCTGCCCACCTCGATGATCCTCCATGATGCCACTTGTCCGCCGATGACCGGGAGATCCAGCATGCCTGATCCGAACGCTCCGCACCACGAGTCGAACCGGCACTTCTATGACCGGATTGCGAACGCCTATGACCTCATCGCCGACTCGAACGAGCGGGCCGCGCGGCAGGCGGGAGTTCGCGCCCTGGCCCTGAAGGAGGGAGAGTCGGTTCTCGAACTCGGCTTCGGTACCGGGAACGAGGTGCTCGACCTCGCGGCGCTCGTCGGCACCAGGGGGAGCGTCGCCGGGATCGACATCTCGCCGGGGATGCTGGCGGTCGCCCGGAAGAAGCTGGACGACGCCGCGCTCGCGACACCGGTCGATCTCCGGATCGGCGACGCCCGGTACCTCCCCTTCGCCGACGAGACGTTTGACGCGATCTATACGAGCTTCACGCTGGAGCTCTTTCCGGAGGAGGACATCCCGCTCGTCCTGGCCGAGGCCCGCCGCGTCTTGAAGCCCGGAGGGCACGGACGGATCGGCGTGGTCTCGATGGCGACCGTCCGTCCGGGGCATCCGGTCAGCTCGCTCGAGCGGACGTACATCTGGATGCATCGCCACTTCCCGCATCTCGTCGACTGCCGTCCGATCGACACGGAGGGGGTGGTCTCGGCGGCCGGCTTCCAGATTGTCGGCCTCACGGATCTCGAAATCTGGACGATGCCGGTCCGCGTGGTCGTCGGTCAACGATAGACGATCTGGACAGCGGAATTGTCTCGCCGCCGCCTGGACATTTCTGGTCAGACTCTCGCCGCTGGCGGTCGAAATCGCGTCGCGGGCGCCGAAAGAGGGCAACCACCGAGTCCCCCTCGCTTGGCCTTGGAGCCCGCAGTCGGGCGGCCGCATGAGGTCGACTGCGATGGAGGCATGACGAAGGGATCGAGGCGTCGCCCACAGGACGATCGGGATTGTGCCAAAACGGCACAGGTGACCTGCAAGCCAAGGCAGATTGCGGGAATCTGGCATGAAAACGAGTAGCTGGGGGAATCCGATTGTTGCTAGGGTTCGAAAAGGCTGATAATTTTTCGAGGCCCTTCACAATTTCTGAAAGATCATTCACCCCATGCCGGTTCGCGCTCTTACCGTCGGGTTGGTCGCTCTTCTGTTTGGTTGTGGAGCTTCTGCTCCTCCAGGTCCCGCTACGTACCCGGTCAAGGGGAAGTTGACCCGGGGGGGACAGCCGCTGAAGGGCGTCACCGTCGGACTGTACCCCGCTGGTGGCGCTTCGGCGAAGGGGACTCCCGGCAGCGGGACAACGGATGAGTCGGGCGCATTCGAGATCCGCTCAAGCGGTGGCCCCGGGGTCTCGCCCGGAAGCTACAAGGTCGTGCTCAGCGCACCGCCCCCGATGATCGACTATGCCAATCAGAAGGGCCCTCCGAAGCCTGCAGTCGATCTGCCGAAGAATCTGATGTCGGACAGTACGTCCGACCGAATCGTCGAAGTCAAGTCGAGTGGTGAGAACGTCGTCGATATTTCCTTGTGATTTCTTGCACCAGGGGCTTTTTTTACTTCAGGAGCTTGTATGCGTTCGTTAAGCCGTCACCGGACTGCATTCACACTGATTGAGCTACTGGTCGTCATCGCGATCATTGCCGTGCTCGTCGCTATTCTCCTGCCCGCGATTCAGCAGGCGCGGGAAGCGGCCCGCGCCTCGCAGTGCCGGAACAATCTCAAGCAGCTTGGCATCGCGATGCACAGCTACCACGAGACATACGGACAGTTTCCCCAGAACTACAACGCCGATCGCAACGGGGCGTTCCGAAACGGGACCTCGATCTCCTGGATCACGGCAAGCCTTCCGTACATGGACCAGGCTGCGATCTTCAACGCTCTTGACTTCAACGATGTGGGGACCCGGAACTCGCTCGACAATGCTCCCGCCCAGGTGAATCGCGAGAAGGTGATCAGCGGTCTTCTGTGCCCGAGCAATCCTCAGAGAGCCGTGAACGATTACGCGTTTGTCTATGACAACGGCGGCTGGAACGGCAACAGCCGGAACGCCAGGGGCGCTCGTACAGACTACGTCGGAAACATGGGCGTCGTCTGGACCGGATGGAAGGATTGTGCCGACTGGGGCGTGAACCAGGTTTGGACGAACGAAGGAGGACTGTACAACGAGAACTACGAGCAGCTTCCTCGCCGCGGAGGGATCTTCTGGTGGCGTGGAACGGCAAGGATTGCAGACGTGGTCGACGGTACCTCCAATACAGTAGCCGTTTTCGAAAACCATCACTGGAACTTTTCCAAGAAGTTCCCGGCCGAAGCGAATCAGTCTGGCGCGTGGTTCTCGCCGCTTGCTGCGATCGACACGATGCACAAGCCTGTCAATTTCGATCCCGAAATGTTCCCCGGCGGAAACGGCGGCGATGACACCCGCTGCACGGCTTTTGGCAGTACGCATACCGGTGGCGCCAACTGCGTGCTGGCTGATGGATCCGTGCGGTTCATCAATCAGGCCATCGACTACAACACCGTGCATGCCGCTATGGCGACGCGTGCCGGGTCGGAGCCTGCTTTCGAGATTCCGTAGTTTTCGTCAAGCGTCCCGCCTCCGTATGCAGATACGGAGGCTTTTTTATTGGGACCTCCATCGTGCCGGACCGGAACCGCACTCATTCCTGGTTGGCGGCCGCGCTCGTCTTTGCATTTGCCGGATGCGAGGCGAAACCCGCTGGCAAGATCGCTCCCGCTCCGGGGAAGCAGGCGTCTCTTCCGGCAGGCCCCTCGGAAGCCGAAGACTCTCTCCTGTCGACAAGCGGCCCGGATGAGCCTGAAGTGACGGCTCCTGTGCCGGTGACGGAGATCCGCCTGCGAGACTGCGCAGCGGAGAGGGGCCTTGAGTTCCGCTACCTGAACGGGCCGCTTCCGCTGAAGATGATGGTCCAGTCAACCGGTGGAGGAGCGGGCTGGGTCGACTACGATCGGGATGGAACTCTCGACCTGTATCTCCCCCAGGGAGGAGATCCGACCCTGTCGGTCCCCGACCCGGCTGGTGATCGCCTCTTCCGTGGAAGCGGCGGCCGCTTTCGTGACGTCTCCTCCTGCCTGTCTGCGAAAGATGTTGGCTACGGCCAGGGGATTGCCGTCGGCGACTTCAACAATGATGGTTTCCCGGACGTGTTCGTGACAAACGTTGGTCCGGATGTCCTGCTGCAGAACCTCGGGGACGGGACGTTCGAGGATGTCACGGCTCAAGCCGCGGTCGGCGATCCTCGTTGGGGAGCGAGCGCGGCCTGGGGAGACCTCGACGAAGATGGCGACCTCGATCTCTACGTCTGCAACTACCTTCTCTACGACGTCCACAATCCAACCCTCTGCTTCACGACGGAGGGGAAGAAGGGAATCTGCCACCCGGAGCAGCTCCCTCCCGACGATGATGAATGTTTCGAGAATCTCGGCGACGGGACATTTCGCCCCGTGGCAGCCCAGTGGGGATTGAGGGGGCCGGGCGGCAAGTCGCTCGGGGTCGTGATCGCCGACCTGGCGGGCGACCGGCGGCTGGATGTGTTCGTCGCCAATGATACGTGCGCGAACCACCTGTTCGTGGGTGCGGCGGGGCCCCGGTTTGACGAACGGGCGGTCGAGTTGGGGTGCGCCTTGACGGGCGCCGGCCGAACTCAGGCGAACATGGGGGTCGGATTCGGCGACTACAACCGCGACGGTCTGCCGGACCTCTATGTCACGCACTTTACCGAAGAGTCGAACAC
>JAEYWB010000188.1 GCA_023429275.1 Planctomycetota bacterium | reverse complement strand
GTCCAGAAGGCTCCGCCGGTGCTCGCCTCGGCGGAAGGAGCGGCGACGGAAGGGGCAGACAAGGCCCCGATGAAGAAGGAAGACGAAACCCCCGACGAATTCCGTCAGCGGAATGCCATCGGTGCGCTGCCTGGAGCGGGGGGGGCTGGAGAGCTGTCGACGCCGATGTACACCGCTCCGGACCTTTACGCTCCGGCGACCGGTTATGGAATGGCGCCCGGTGCCGAAGGGATGGCCGGCGGAGCGATGCTGCCGAAGGTCGAAGGGGAAGGACATCACTACGTCGCCGTCCGCGCGGTGTTCCCGGTCAAGGACCAGATCCGCAAGTTCGCCGAAGCGATCCAGCGTCCCTTTGGCGACGCGGCCCGCGCGTTCGACATCATCGATTTCCAGCTCGAGCGGCAGGAACTCGTCAGCCCGGCGGACGGCAAGTGGGGTGACTGGAGCACGGTCGACCGCGCCGCCGCCGAGCAGGTGCTGACCATTGCGGACGGGTTCGATCCCGAGGTGATCGCCGGCACGGTGACCAACAGCGTCATGACGATGCCGCTGCCGCGGCGGGTCTTCGGCCAGTGGTTCAAGGACATCACCCACCCGGCCCTCGAGCGGTTCGAACTCAGCGAGAAGGAGATCAACGAGCAGCTCGAATACAACCGCAAGCTTCTCGAGAAGTACCTCGAGGATCAGAAGACCCTGCAGCCGAAGATTACCCGCAAGGGGTTCTCGCACCTCACCTTCGACAACCGTGAAGTGCAGGCCTCGGTCTTCGGTGGAGGATCGGCGTATGACACCTCGTACATGATGTCGACGCCGGAAATGTACGGAGGAGCGGGGGGATACGGCGGCTCGCCGTATGGCGGCTCCCCCGGCGGGGGCTATCCCGGCGGCGGCTACTCGGGAGGCATGGGGGCCGGAGGAGGCTACCCGATGGCGGTCAACTCTCCTCGGGCGACTGCTGGCCGCGGCGGCCAGATGACCCCCGAAGAGATGATGAAGAAGATCATGAGCAAGGACGAGAAGGAGGTCGACAAGGCGCTCATGGCCTGGATCAAGACCCGCGCGACGGTCGATGGCGAACTGCTCCTGTTCCGCTTCATCGACTTCGCCGTCGAGCCGGGCAAGACCTACCGGTATCGCGTCCGCCTCGAGCTCATCAACCCGAACTTCGGCCGGCAGCCTTCGGAAGCGAACGGTGAAGCGACCGTCGTTCAGGGAGAGACCCGCACCACCAAGTGGAGCGAAGTGACGGAGCCCGCCTATGTGAAGCCGGATGTCGACTACTTCGTCGCGAGTGTCGAGACGAAGAAGTCGCTCCCCGCCGCCAAGATGAGCATGTTCCAGTGGGACTCGAAGATGGGGACGGTCGTCCAGGGGACGGTCGAGACCTATGTCGGCCAGACGATCTCCGGCAGCCAGAAGGTGGAGGTGATCGACCCGACAGAGAGCACGTATGAAACGAAGAACTACACCTTTGCGTCGAAGGACTTCGTGGTCGACGCCGCCGGGGACACGAAGCTCGCCCCGGCGTATCACACCGACCTCAAGTTCAGCACGTCGAGCGGCGACCTGGGGCTTCCCGCCCGGGTGCTCGTGGCGGATGCGGAGGGAGACCTGACCGATATCGATGCCTTCAGCTCGGCGGCCGCTGAAAAGAAGGCCCGCAGCTACATGGAAGCCCAGGCGAAGGCGTTCGATTACCTGAAACAGATCGCCGCTGCAGCCACGAACGTGACAGGCCTCGAAGGCCTGACGTCACCGGCCATGCCCGAGATGTCCGGGTACGAGATGATGGGCAACAGCAAGAAGAAGAACAACATGCGGAAGGGTGGGGCCGGCGCCTATCCGGGGGGTGGCTATCCTGGCGGGGGTTATCCCGGCGGCGGCTACCCTGGCGGCGGACCGACCTCCGGGTCCGGCCGCCGTGCTCCTCGGGGTGGAACCTCCCCGTGACAGGCGATTTCCCTGGCTGCTGCTGAATCCATGACCGTGCGTCCCGTGATTATGGGACGCACGGTTTTTTATTGAGAGGGGCGAGCGGGTTGCGACGCTCCCGCTGCTGCGGAACTTCCGCTTCTCAGTCGAGAATCTTCCGCACCGCTTCGAGGTCGACCGGTTCACCGGCGCGAGGAGCCGGAAACGGATGCAGGCTCCACTCTTCGGTGAAGGAAGCGACCTCGCCCGGCGCCAGCCGCTCGCGGGGACCGATCGGCTCGAGCTCGATCCGCGGGCCCGGGGGATACCAGACCGAAAGGGTCAGTCCCGCCGCTTCGTTATAGACCCGGTCGGGATCGACCGCGAACTTCTTGACGAACAGTCCCCCGCCCGGCAGGACGTAGGCCAGGGCTCCTGCCTGCGAGTCGAAACCGAGCTTGGGCTTCCGCGGCGGTGAGAGGATCTCGAGGAAGTCCTCCCGGACACGAATCTGGTCGTCGGTGTTGCGGACGTTGATGATCGCCGAGTCCTCGTACATCGCGTACCGGCTCGGGAACCGGCTCTGGCCCTTGAGGGGAACAAGGCAGACTCCGCCCCCCGGCGAGAACGATCGCCCCCAGTGACAGACTTCGCGGGTCTCGCGGGAGACGTTCATCATCGTCTGCGTGCAGACGAGCTCGACGGGACCGCCCGTCTTCTTCTGACGCAGTTCGAAGTCGCGAACGAGCTGCATCCCTGACGTCCCCCCTTTCCCGCTCGTGAGCCGGGCCGAGCTTTCGCCGGTGATCTCCGCGGTCCAGGGACCGGACCAGATCTCCGGGTGCGCGGGTACAGTCAGTTCCGGCCCGAAGTCGAACCGCCCGGCGGAGGCATTCGGCGGGAGGCCCGGCGCCCACTCCCGTTCCTTCTCGTCGAGGAACATCGATTCCATTCCGCCTGCCGTGAAGGAGAGGACGCGGCCGCCGACCTCGGGGCAGAGAACCGCCTTCGCATCCCCGCGCGCCAGCTCGATCGCCCCCTTGTAGTTGGCGAACGGGACGAACCGGGCCTGCTTCGTCTCGGTTCCCCGGAAGGCCGCCACCGCCCCTTCATTGAAGGCATCGCGGACGTCGGAGCCGTCGCTGTTACCGAACTCCGTCCGCTGGATCATCAGCACAAGAATCAGCCCCCGCCGCGGGTCGGTCCATCCCTGCGTGCCGAACGCCCCGCCGTGGCCGTACGTGCCGGGGCTGAGAAGCCGCGTCACCCCCTGCGGTCGCTCGACGACACACCACCCGAGCCCCCAGAAGTTCCCCGGCGTGAAGCCGGTGGTGAGCCCCTCCGTCTCCTTCGTCAGCATCCGCCGGACCCCCTCGGCGGAGAGGATCCGCGTCTCGCCAAGCGCGCCGCCGCGGAGGATCGCCTGGTAGAACTTCGCCATGTCCCCCGCGGTCGAGTAGAGGCTTCCGGAGGGGTTCGGCGTGACCGCCTGTGTCGGGTCCGGGATCTCGACAGCCTCAAGGGCAGGCCCGGCCCCCTTGGCCTTCTTTGCGGGCTTGTACGTCACCGCGAGCCGTTTCGCCTGCTCGGGCTTGAGCCGGAAGGTCGTGTCGGTCATCCCGAAAGGACGGCAGATGTGCCTGTCGACGTAGTCGGCGAAGCTCTCGCCCGAGGCGATCTCGACCAGCCGGCCGGCGACCGTCAGGCCGCTCGAATACTTCCACTGTGTCCCCGGTTCGAATTCGAGCGGGTTCGCGGAGATCCGGTCGGCGATTTCGGCGAGCGTGAAGTTTCGGTAGTCCTCACGGTCCGGCTGGGCGAGACCGGCCGTATGAGAAAGGATCTCCCGGATCATGACGTCCCGCGCCGCTTTGCCCTCCTTCGTCTTCATCCCGCCGAACGAGGGAATGTGCTTTGACACCGGGTCGTCGACCGCCAACTTTCCCGCTTCGACAAGCTGCATGAGAGCGGTCGCGGTGATCGGCTTCGTCATCGAGGCGATGCGGAAGATCGTCTCCTCTTCCATCGGCCGTCCGCTGGCGATGTCCGCCTGGCCAACAATGGCGACATGCGCCACGCCGTCGGCGGTGGCGACGAGCGCCACGGCGCCGGAGATCTCGTTCTTCTGGACGAAGGCCGCAAGCCGCGGACCGATCGCTTCGAGCCTCTCGCGGTCGAACTGCGCCCCGGCCGCCATCGTTTTTGCTTCGTCACCCTCTTGCCCGGCGGTAGGGGGCCTGTCGCCGCGCGAGGGACTTGAGAGGAAGAGCGCCGACAGAAGGACCAGCAGGGAACAGCAGCGAGGCATGCGTTCGATCTCCGGGAGAAAGAGTCTCGCCGGACATTCTGTACGGGCCTCAGCGGCCCGCCAAGGAGCTCGCTGCCGCTGAGAGGCTGTTCAAGACGTCATCTGCCACAGAGTGCACGGAGGCCACAGAGAGCTCTCTGTGTTCTCTGTGGCAGAACTTCGTCGTCTGTCGATCAGGCGATCGTGTGATGAAATGGCTTTCTGCCTGGTGGTTCTCAGTAGACATCCCGGCAGTACCGCTTCTCGCTCGCCATCCGGGCGACGTAGGCGTCCGCCTCGGGCGCCGACATCCTTCCGTGCTCGGCGACGATCTGCCGGAGAGCCCGGTCGACATCGACCGCCATCCGCTTCGCGTCGCCACAGACATAGACGTGCCCCCCTTCGTCGAGCCACTGCCAGAACGCCGCCCCGTGCTCGAGCATCCTGTTCTGGACGTAGATCTTCTCCGCCTGGTCTCGGCTGAACGCGACGTCGAGCCGCGTCAGGACTCCCGCCTGCTGCAGCTCGTGGAGCTCCTCCCGATAGAGGAAGTCGGTCGCGGACTGCTGGTCGCCGAAGAACAGCCAGTTCTTTCCCGCGGCCCCCGTCGCGCGCCGCTCCTGAAGGAACGCGCGGAAGGGTGCGATCCCTGTCCCCGGCCCGATCATGATCATCGGCCGCTCGAGATCGGTCGGCACCGAGAAGCCGTGCGCCTTGTGGACGAAGACCCGGACGGTGTTCCCCGGCTTGAGGCGATCCGAGAACATCGTCGACGCGACCCCCTTCCGGCTGCGGTCGCGGAATGCCCACGCAACGCGGCCGACCGTCAGGTGGACCTGCCCTGCATGCGCCTTGAGCGAGCTGCTGATCGAATAGAGCCGCGGCCGCAGTGGCGACAGATTCCCGATGAGCTCGGCGGCGGTCAGCGTGACCGAGGGACAATGATTCAGCAGCTCAAGAACGTCCCAACCCTCGATCGGCTCGGAGTCATCCAGGTAATAGCTGCGGATCCGGGCCGCCTCCGTTGCGTCGGCGCAGCCCTCCGCGAGCCGCTCCAGGAGCTCGTCACCAATCTCCGTCAGGCAGACGCGTTCGAACAGGGCCTGAGAGAGGGGCATCGGGACCCCGTCGAACTTGACCGGCTCATCTCCTGTGGCGCGGAGCCGATCCAGGATCGCCTGAACGAGCACCCTGCAGTTGGTCGGATAGACCCCGAGCGCGTCCCCGACTTCATAGGACAGATCTCCCCCGGCAAGGGAGAGCTCGACGTGCGACGTCTGCTTGGCGGAGCCTTCGCCGTTCAGGTTCCGGATCGCGAGGACTGTCGCGTGGAACGGGTTCGTCCGCGACCACTTCGAAGGCGCCGGAGCCGGGGTGGAGGTGGGCGAGAAGCTTCCGGTTGGCGTTTTCTTCACAGGGGGATCAAGGAGACGAGCCCCGGTCGCGGCAGTCTGTCCATTGACGATCGGGTGCCCATTTGTCGCGGCCCCCTTGTCGACCGGGTGTCCGTTCGAAGAGTGGCCGTTGGTCGAGTGGCCATTCGTCGAGGCGGTGCCGAGATCGAGCGAGACGAGTTCCTTGAGCACCCTGGCCGTCTCCTTGCCCCCCGGCGAGCAGAGCTTCAGGCTCTTCTCTTCGCCGCTGGCGATCGCCTCGGCGTAGCGGCGGCAGTCGTAGCCGCAGGAGCCGCAGTTGAGCTGGGCCATCGCGGCCATCAGCCGCCGTGGCATCGGGCGACCTTCGGCCAGCTGCAGCCGGTCCGACAGCGAGAGAGACGAGTCGTGCCAGGGGAAGTCCTCTTCGGCCTCCGTCGCCTCCGCCGGAGCGGCCGGCGATCCGTCAAGAAGAGCGGTCGCCACGGACGCCGCGACCGCAGCTCCCGCCGCCCCGCTGCCGCTCCCTGGAAGACCGATCCATCCCGCCAGGAAGCCATTCAGCCAGGCCCGCTGCTCATCATTGAACGGGGCCGATTCCGGAATGATCGAATAATGAACAGCCATGGCGGTCTCCGGTAAATCCTCGAATACCTTTTCGCCACAGAGAGCACGGAGTTCGCATCACATGCTCTGTGTCCTCTGTGCTCTCTGTGGCAAAAAACTTTTCAATTGGCGGTCACGAGCGTCGCACCGGCGACGCTTCGCAGGCGCTCGATCGGCTGACGGTTCGCAAAGTCCGAGAACGGCTCCTGCCCTTCCCGCTCGTCGAGGTAATGGCTGATGAGCCGCTCGACGATCGGAGGGATGTCGTCGAAGGGGACCTGCGGGAAGAGCTGCCGGGCGATGTTCTGCCGGTCGGCGTATCCGCCGCCGACCACGATCTCGTATCCCTCAACCATCTCTTCACCGACTTCGACCTTCGTCCCCCGGAACCCGATGTCGCCGATGAAGTGCTGGGCGCAACTGTTGGGGCAGCCGGTGAGGTGGATGTTGATCGGGACGTCGAGGTCGAACCTCTCCTCGAGGTAGGCGGCGAGCTGCATCGCCTGTCCCTTGGTGTTCGCCGCGGCGAACTTGCAGCCGGCGTTTCCGGTGCAGGCGACCAGCCCGGCCCGAAACGACGACGCGTTCCACTCGAGGCCGGCCGCTTCGATCTCCTGCTGGACCGACTCAAGAACCTCGTTGCGGATGTCAGGGATGAGGAGGTTCTGCCAGACAGTGAGCCTCAGCCGCCCCGAGCCGTAGCGGTCGGAGATCGCGGCCACAGCCCGAGCCTGCTCGCACGTCATCCGACCGACCGGCAGGACGACACCGACGTACGACCGCCCCGGCTGCTTCTGGGCGTGGATTCCGACGTGCGCCCAGCGGTCCGGCGCGGAGGGAACCTCGTACCGCTCGGCCGGGAGCTTTCGAAGGGTGCGTCCGAGCTGTTTCTCGACCGCCTCGACGAACCTTGGGAATCCCCAGCTGTCGAGCACGTACTTGAGGCGGGCCTTGTTTCGGTCGGTCCGGTCGCCATGGTCGAGGAACACCCGCAGGATCGCGTCGGCGACGCCGACACACTCGTCCGGGGTGAGCAGGACACCCGTGTCGCGGGCGAAATCCTTGTGGCCTGTGATGCCTCCCAGGGTCAACCGGAAGTAGATCCCGGCGGGGAGTTCGGCGTCAGCCTGAGCCGCGGTGACGCGGACCGCCTGAAAGCCGATGTCGTTCGTGTCCTCGAGGGTCGCGATCGCGCCGCCGCCGTCGAAAGCGATGTTGAACTTGCGGGGAAGGCCGTAGAGCTCGCGGTGGTTGAGGATGTGGTGGTGCATCTCCTTTGCGAGCGGCAGCGTGTCGATGAGCTCGAC
>JAEYWB010000646.1 GCA_023429275.1 Planctomycetota bacterium | reverse complement strand
TGAGAAAAAGGTCGTCTACACCCTTCACTCTACCCGCGCTGCCGACGCTCTTTTGCCACAATCGGTTGCGGCTACGCCGCGCTAAGCTCTCTGTGGCTAGAAAGGGTTTTGAAACACCCTCTAAGCTACGCCCACATGGTCTTGCCACTCCCGAAGAACGTCGAAGCGTGGTGCTGGCGATATCCGGATGGAGGCCGCCGCGGAAACTCGGACTACCCTGGCCTGCACTTCACTGCCACGGCTGAGACATGCCGCCTGCTTCTGGAGGTTATTGCCGAGCTGCGGTCAGGAGAGGTTTCGCAGCGCTCGATCCCTCTTCACGCTCTTCGGAAAGAGGACGAGGCGAAGATCACCGGCGGACTAAAGTATGAGGCGTTCCGAAACCTTCGGATCGCGGTCCATCCGGCCTCCGACAAGTTGCGGCAGTTGTCCTTTCGGGTCGAGAAAGATCGGGCGCTGTTCGACTTCACCGTAGGCGAACTGCGACAGCTCGAGAAGGGAATCCGTGACGTCCAGTCCGGGACAGGAGACTATTGCATCGGCCCCTCTACCGATCGCAACCATCCGTGCGGCGAGTGGGACCGTCAGTCCGAGCGCCTGTGGTTCTGGCCCTGCTTCGGTCATCTCTGCGTCGCTCCCTGACAGTTCTCACGGGCACATCGAAACGGCCATCAGGGATGCCGTTGCGTCTCTCGCCAGTAGTCCGAGAGCCCGGGATTGACTCGCTGCCAGAAGAGTCCGTGGTAGGACGGATGCCGCATCTCGATCGCCACCAGCACGATCGTCAGGAGCGCTGACGCACCGAACGTGGCGTCCCATCCTGGCGGCCCGGCGAGAACTGTCGCGGCCACCAGGCTCGTGAAGACCGCCGCCCAGATCAGCTCTGGGATGCGGCGGATGCGGAAGATGTTGCAGAAGAGAAAGAAGTGCCCGACCACGAACGCGATGCCGGCCGCCACCAGGGGGGCTTCCTTCGCCAGCCAGCCACAGCCGGCCGCCGTGACGAACAGAACGCCCGCATCGAGCCTCGAAAGCCTCGCCCCCGGAGCGAATCTGCGGCCCCCTGCAAACTCACTCTCCTGGTTCGCTACTTGCGCAGCCAAAGCGGAGTCCATCTTTGTCTTGGACACGGGCCTCTCCTCCGGGTCAGGAAAGCGGGACGCTGACCTCTACGTCCCGCTCCGCCCCGCCGTTGGGGAGAATTCGACGAGAGCTCACCCGGGCAGCGGCGTCTCCTGGAAGATGTGCCGCAGCAGCCGGTCGATGTAATCCCCCATTCGGGGATTCGCGCCCGGCGCCTTGCGAGGGAGGCTTTCGAGTCGAGGCCGAACCGCATCGACCTCGTGGCCGAGGTTGTCCAGAACGTTCAGCGCCGCAACCGCCGTGAACAGGCCGTTCTGCCCGGCATCCGCGCTTCGAACGAGAGTGTCGAGGGCCTTCTCACGGAGAGACTTCGGACCGAACCTCACCAGTGCTTCGGCCGCCGCAACCCGAGTGTTGCCCGACTCATCCGTCAGCAGACCCTTCAGGAGGTCAGCGGTCTTCTCGTCGATCGCCCCTCCCCGGATCACAAAACCCATGGCTCCCCAGTAGCGGTCCGCGCTGTCGGGAGAGCGAAGCCGTTCCTCCAGTCGCATAGGGTCGAAGTTCCGCGACGCGTTGTCTGCCGCGTCGTAGATCTGCTCGAAAGGGAACGCCGGATCGTGCCCGAGCTCGTAGCAGGATCGCGGACCCGCCCGGCGGTGCATGTCTCCCTCGGGGAGCAGACCGACATCCTTGATCTGCTTCATCCAGACGCCGCACTCCGCGCGGAGTCGGGCCAGGGTTGCCGCGTGGGCCGGCTCGGCCGCGAGGTTTCGGACCTCGAACGGGTCCGCCTGCAGGTCATAGAGCTCCTCGGCCTGCCTGGGTTCGAAGAACCGGGCATGCTCCGGCTTCAGCTTCCCCTCATCGAACGCCTTCCGCCAGGCGATCGTCATCGGTGTCACGAACATGTACGCATTGTGCTGGCCGGTCGGCAGATGCGGCACGAAGTTGCGAACGTAAACGAACTGCTTGTCCCGAACCGAGCGGACGCAGTCGTACCGTTCGTCCATCCGCCCACGAAAACCGTGGAGGTAGCCCCGTTCGTTCGACGTATAGGGGCCGAGAAACGGACGCCCCTGGAGCATCGACGGCATCTCCAGCCCCGCAAGGCTGAGAAGCGTCGGCCCGAAGTCGACGAACTCGACCAGCCGGTCGAGCTTCGCGCCGGGGGAATAGCCCTGCGGAGCGAGGTGCCGGTACTTCTCGGGAATCGACACGATCAGCGGGACGCGAAGCCCTGAGTTGCACGGCGTCCGCTTTCCGCGCG
The DNA here is from genome assembly GCA_023429275.1 of Planctomycetota bacterium. Lineage (GTDB taxonomy): Bacteria > Planctomycetota > Planctomycetia > Planctomycetales > Planctomycetaceae > Planctomyces_A. The sequence continues at coordinate 525 of JAEYWB010000646.1, read as the reverse complement.
GCAGGCCGGGGCCGTGGTCTCCCCAGTAGAAGACGATCGTCTCCTCCTCGAGCCCCTCGTCCTTCAATTCGTCGAGGATCTTTCCCGCCTGGCCGTCCATGACGGACATCTGGTCGTGATACTGAGCCCACGCTTCGCGTGTTTCCGGGAGGTCGGGGTGGTAGCCGGGGACGTGAACCTTCGCGGGGTCGTGAACAAACTTGTGCGGGCGTTTGCGGACCTGGCTCTCGTGCGTCGTCGTGAAGTTGAAGACAGCGAAGAACGGCTGGCCTTGGGCCCGCTTCTTCCAGTGGGCCTTGTTTGAAGACTCATCCCACGTCCCGATCGGCTTCTCGACGTTGTAGTCCTCTTTAACGTTGTTGGTGCAGTAGTAGCCCCCCTCGCGAAGAATCTGCGGCCAGAGCTTCAGGCCCGGCGGGAGCTTCACCAGGCTCCGCATGTGCTCCGCCCCGAGGGACGACGGATACATGCCGGTGATGATCGTCGTCCGCGCGGGGGCGCAGACCGGAGCGTTCGACCAGCAGT
>JAEYWB010000128.1 GCA_023429275.1 Planctomycetota bacterium | reverse complement strand
GGCCAGCACCGACTGAAGCCATGCGCGGCGGGTGACGGATGAGGCAGGCGAGAAGAATCGCGTCATGTCAAATTGGAGAAGAAGGACTCACGAAATCTTGTCAACTGTTGTGGTTGGGATCATGCCGTGCATCGTGGTGGCGGGCAATCGAACCGGGTAAGATCCCCCGCGACGCACATTCTCGACGTGCGATGACCTGGAACGGACTCAAATCTTTCCTCCACGGACGGCACCAATGCCTCTTGAGATCTTCTATCCAGGACTGCGCGGCGTCATCGCCGGAGAAACGAACATCTCGTCTCTCGACGACGGCCTGACGTATCGGGGATTCTGCATTCACGATCTCGCCGCCGACTCGACGTTTCTGGAAGTCGTTCACCTGCTCCTCAACGAGGACCTTCCGAACGAAGAGGAACTGGCGGATCTGCGGAGCCTGATCTTCGAGGAATCGGAACTCCCCTCCCCGGTTCTGGCGACGCTCGAGAGCCTGCCGATGAACGTCGCGCCGCTCGATGCCCTGCGGACCGGGATCGGGACCCTGGCACACTTTGACCTTCAGCCCGCCGACGGTCCGCTCCACGGCGGGCAGGCCCAGGCGATCCGGATGCTGGCCCGGGCGCCGCTGATTGCCTCCGCCTGGCTCCGGGGACGCCGCGGACTCGAATTGCTCGAACCGCAGATCCACCTCGGCTACGGAGCGAACGTCTACTACCTGCTCACCGGGGTCGAGCCGCCCGTTCTGTTCGAGCGGGCCTTCGAGGCCGCGCTGATCACCGCGGCGGAGCACGAGTTCAACCCCTCCACGTTTGCAGCCCGACTCGTCGGTTCGACCGGTGGCAAGCTCTACTCGGCGGTCACCGCCGCGCTCGCCGTCCGCTCCGGGGACCGTCATGGGGGGGGGGATGACCGGGTCCTGTCGAGCCTCGAAGAGGGCGAATCCCCGGACCGCGCTGTCGCCTGGGCCGAAGCCCACTCGGACCCGGAGACGTCGCTCGCCGGGTTCGGCCACCCTGTTTTCAGGGAATGTGATCCGCGGGCCGCGGTCCTCGAGACCTACTGCGCCGAGCTGGCCGAAGGGTGCGGCGAGGGGGAGACCGAGGAGATCGCCGACGCCATCGAGCGGGCGGTCTGGGAGATTCGACGCGAGCCGGCGAACCTCGACTGGGCGTTTGTCCGGCTGATGCGTTACCTGGGGATCCCGCGAGACGCGGTGACGACCGTCTTTGCCCTCGCGCGGATTGCCGGCTGGTGCGCCCACGCGATCGAGCAGGCGGAGACCGGACAGGTGATCCGCCCCCGGGCGAGGTATCGGGGGGTCGAAGCCCGGACGTACGTCCCACTCGCGCTGCGTTGATTTCGCTGAGCAGCTACAGTTGGGAGAGGGGGCGTGGGCAGTTGGTCGTGGGGAGCGGGACGAGCCTTCGTCTCCGCGCCCGATGACCTGCTGTCCGCCAGCCACTGGATCACTGTTTCCGCCAGAGTCCCATGTCCTATCGCACCATCAAGCGGCTCTTCGGCGAGACGAGCCTGGAGCGTAAGACGCGGTTCTTCCTCGGCGGGGCGCTGATGATCCTGATTTCAGGATCGTTCTACTGCTTCGCCCAGCTCAACCTCGGAGTCGTCCGGGACCAGGTCCGCCAGCGGGCCCAGCTGCTGATTGCCCACAACCTCGGCTCGATCCACTGGCAGCACAATGCTGTCAGTACCGAGGACGCCCTGTTCGGCAGCGAGTTCGAGAACCTCGAGTCGAGCCGCAAGATCAGCGACCTCTCCTCGGAGCTCAAACCGCCGAAGCTCCGGGAGGACTACTGGAAGTTCCTCTCGCCCGACCCCCGCGCTCCGATCAACAAGCGTCCCGTCGACGCCGCGGAGATTTCCGCCGTCCAGGAGATCCAGCGCAAGCTTGTCGAAATGAAGGACAAGATCGGCGACCCCGACGCCGACCTGCCCTACGTCATCTCCGCCAATCCGCTCGCCGATGAAGACCAGTACTTCCAGCCGATCCTGGCGGGGCAGCACTGCGTCACCTGTCATCAGCGGGGGAATCCCTCGCTGCAGGCCAACGGGCTGATCGGTGTCGGAAAGGTGACGTTCCAGCTCAAGGAGACCGAAGGGGACATCGCCCGGAACAACGCCATCCTCATCACGCTCGCGATCGTGACGAGCTGCCTCGCGATGTTCGCCACGTACTCCATCGTGCGGTACGTCGTCGTCCGCCCCGTGCAGCACCTCAAGGAGGTCTCCGACTCGATTGCCCACGGCGATCTCGACAAGCGGGCCGACATCCGGACGGGGGACGAGTTTGAGGAGCTGAGCCACGCCTTCAACCGGATGCTTCGGCACCTCGTCACGACGCAGGACGAACTGAAGCAGGTCAACACCGACCTCGATCACAAGGTCGACGAGCTCGCCCAGGCGAACCTCAGCCTGCATGAGATGAACAAGCTGCGAAGCGAGTTCCTGGCGACGATGACCCACGAGCTCCGGACGCCTCTCAACAGCATCCTCGGGTTCAGCGACGTCCTTGTCGGCGCGGAGAACCTGAACGATCGCCAGAAGAAGTACCTTTCGAACATCCAGGTTTCGGGCCGCAATCTGCTGGCGCTCATCAACGACATCCTCGACCTCGCCAAGATGGAAGCGGGGAAGATGCAGCTGCACGTCATCGAATTCGCCGTCGCCGACCTGATCGAGCGGCTCGTCGGGACGATGCTGCCGCTGGCCGAGAAGAAGAACATCAGCCTCGAGGCGGATGTCGACGAGGGGATTCCCGTGGTCCGCCAGGATGCGGGAAAGATCCAGCAGATCCTTTTCAACCTCCTGTCGAACGCCGTGAAGTTCACACCCGAAGGGGGCCGGATCCGCGTCCTGGTCCGCCGGCACGGGGAGCAGATGCTCGACCTCATCGTCACCGACACCGGGATCGGGATTCCGCTGGAAGATCAGACAGTCATCTTCGACAAGTTCCGGCAGGGGCGTTCGCTCCCCGGTCAGCAGGGGACGCTGACACGCGAGTTCGAAGGGACCGGGCTCGGCCTGTCGATCGTCAAGGAGCTCTGCCGGCTGCTCGGAGGGGAGATCCTCCTGGCGAGCGAGTTCGGCAAGGGAAGCACATTTACGGCCCGGCTTCCGCTCGAGATCAACACCCCCTTCGCGGACGATCGAGAGCCGCTGACGAGCGATCTCGTGGCGAGCTGAGCCGGGGAGGCGGGGTGCGGTAAGTTCCCGGCCAGGTTGGGCCCGATGAGGCGCTCACCGCTCCGTAGCACGGCCTTCCAGGCCGTCCCGCTGGGCGATCAGGTCCACGAGCACCGGCCAGGGGACAGACTCAAACGCCCTTTGAAGGACCTTGGCGGCCGTTGCGACCGCGTAGGACGGAGGTCGCCAGCCCGCAGAGGCAGGCCGGGCCACGCGAGGATGGCCTGAAAGACCCGGCAATGCAGCCGTGCCCCTCCCCGGGGCGGGCCCTTGAGCTACTTGCTCGTCGCGGCACTCACTCCGCGGGCGAGCTCGGCGTCCCATTCGTCGAGGAGCGGCCAGTCGACGGCGCAGGTGCCGAAGTCGGCCATGTGCTGATACTCCGTCAGCCGGTCGATCGTCTTCTTCAGCATCCTGTCGTCCTTGCGGAAGACCGGTCCGTGGCTCGGCAGCAACCACTCGACGTCGCTCTGCCGGATCCGCTCCAGCGACTTGATGAAGGCGGGAAGGTCCGAGCCGTGGTGGGCGTCGATGTTGCCGACGCACCCGTCGCGGTAGATGTTGTCGCCCGAGAAGAGGAGGTTCCCCATCCGGAACGAGAGCTGGGCAGGCGCGTGGCC
>JAEYWB010000087.1 GCA_023429275.1 Planctomycetota bacterium | reverse complement strand
GTGTCGGGCTTGTCGGCCTGGACGAAGACGTCCATCTGCTGGCCGACGAAGACTTCCTCCGTCCCTTCGACGATCTCGTAGATCACCTGCAGGACGCGGGTGTCGACCCGCTCGGTGCTGTCCCCGGTGAGCGACTTCTTGGGGACGATGTACGGTTCGATCCGGACGAAGCGAAGCTGATACTCGCGGGTGCTTTCGCCGCGGACCTTCCCCGAGGCGGGAGCGTTGGGCCGGAAGCGCGGGACGTCGTGCTCGTCGATGTCGACTCGCACCCGCTTGCGGCTGACGTCGCCTAAGACGATCAGGGTTCGTCCCGCCATCGTGTCGACCGCTTCGCCGGGACGGACATTGACCTGGAGGACTTCAAGCTTCCCCCCGTCGTCGGCCGCTGACAGATCCGGCGTCAGGACGCGGTGCCGCTCCCGCTGGATTCGCGTCTGGTCGAGCTGCGCCTTCATCTGGGCGATCGAGGCCCGGGCGACTTCCTTCTCCGGTTCCCAGGCTCCGGCGAGCAGCTTCTTGAGGTCGGCGTCGGCGCGGTCGAACGCCGCGCGGGCGGCGGCAAGCCGCTCGCGGGCGCTGACAACCTGCGAGTCGGTCGCGGCATCGCTTTTCGCGAGGCGTTCGTACCGCTGCGATTCGTCGAGAAGCTCGGCCACCTGCGCCTGGGCCTGACGGCGGGCCGCCTCGACCGGGGGGATGTCTTCCGAACGAGGCATCTGCTCGAGCCGCCGCAGCTCCGCCTGAGCGCCGGCGAGGCGGGCTTCGGAGAGCTTGATGTCGGAGTCGATCTGACGCGTGTCGAGCTCGAACAACGGGTCGCCCGCCCGGACCTTCTGCCCGACCTTCACAAAGACCTCGTCGACGATCCCGGGAAGATGGGAGCCGATCGAGATGTTCTCGGTCCGGGACTCCACGAGCCCCGCTCCCGCCACCCGGTCTGTATAAGGAGAGGTCGCCGGAGCGAGCGGAGGAGGAGACTGCACGACGGGCCGCTGCCGGGTCACGACGTGGTATGTAGAGAAGAGGAGCATGACCGTCGCGACGGCCGGAAGAATGAAGGACCGAAGCATCTCAATTCCCACGATCGGAGAATTCGAACACGTGTTTGAAAATTGTAGCCTACTAACGAATGTGGTTGCACCAGGAGTTTGCGCGGAACGCGACGATTTCCTGAAGTCGGCACGCAGAAATGACTTGCGAGTCAGTTTTCGTAACGCCCTCATCCACCGAGATGCCTGAGATCGGGCCGCAGCGGGCCGCAAACTTGTGCCGTCGCGAGCCTCCGCCAATGATCCTTCCTGCCCCCCAACAGGCCCACCTTGCGATTCTCTCCATGCGCACGAAAGCCGCTCTCCCCTCGATTGCCGTGCTCCTCCTCTTCTGGCTGGCCAGTGCGCCGTGGGCACTCGCCGAGGCGCCCCCCGCGTGGCCGACCGTCCGGTCGCTCCCCTCGCCGGAGGCTCACCCGGCGGCGGCCGCCGATGAGCGGTTTCTCTATGCCATCTCGAGCCAGAGGATCGCCAAGTACGACCGCTTTACCGACGAGCTTGTCGGAATGAGCCAGGGGCCGGCGAAACACCTCAACAGCGGCTTCCTGTGGGAGGGGCGGCTGTACTGCGCTCACTCGAACTTCCCCAAGCTGCCGGAAGAGAGCGAGATCAAGGTCCTCGATCCCGAGTCGATGGAGCTCACGACGTTCCATAAGTTCGACAACCCCGGCGGCAGCCTCACCTGGGCGATCCGGGACGGCGACTCCTGGTGGTGCAACTTCGCCCGGTACGGGGCTGACAACGGGAAGTCGTTCCTCATCCGCTGCGACCTCGAGTGGAGGGAGACGGGCCGCTGGACCTACCCCGCGGAACTCGTGGCGAAGCTCGGCCGCAACAGCCTCTCGGGAGGGGTGCGGCAGGGAGACGAGTTCCTCGCGACCGGGCATGACGACCGCGTGCTGTTCCGGCTGGCGGTCCCGAGGGAGGGGGGCGTCCTGACGCTCCTCGGGACGATCGCCGTCCCGTTCACCGGCCAGGGGATCGCGGTCGATCCGCGAACGGGGGGACTGATCGGCATCGACCGGAGGAAACGCCTCGTCCTCATGACGGAGCCTGAAGAGGCCGCGGCCCGCCGCCTGCGGGTCCTGACCTACAACATCCACCACGGCGAGGGGACCGACGGGAAGCTCGACCTGCCACGGATCGCCTCCCTCATCCGCTCGACGCGGGCGGACATCGTCGCCCTGCAGGAGGTCGACCGGAAGGTGCCTCGCTCCGGGGATGTCGACCAGGCGACCGAGCTCGGACGACTGACCGGAATGCAGCACGCCTTCGGCCCGAGCATTCCGCTCGGCGGAGGGGAGTACGGCAACGCGGTCCTCTCGCGGTTCCCGATCACCCGCACCACGCGGCACCTGCTGCCACGGCTCGATGAGAGTGAGCAGCGGAGCGTTCTCGAGGCCGAGATCGAGCTGCCCGACGGGGCGGCGCTACGGCTGCTCGCGACACATCTCGATTACCGCCGCGATAATCGCGAACGGCTCGCCTCGGTCGAGAAGATCGAAGAGCTGGCGGGGAAATCGACCGGCTCCCCCCTCCTGCTGGCGGGGGACCTCAACGACACTCCCGAGAGTGCGGTCCTCAAGCGGCTGAGCGCGAACTGGTCCGCCGCATCCCCCGCCCCGCTGCCGACGATCCCCTCGGATCGGCCGAAGCGACAGATCGACTTCGTCCTGCAGCGGGCGACGATGAACTGGAAGGTCGTCGACATCCGCGTGATCGCGGAGCCGGTCGCCTCCGACCATCGGCCGCTGCTGGTC
>JAEYWB010000069.1 GCA_023429275.1 Planctomycetota bacterium | reverse complement strand
GTACAAGGGAGATGTCCGGAAGGCGGGCGAGTGGGTCCACCAGAAGCTCGCGGCCGCGGGACTCGAGGCGAAGCTCGAAGAGACGCCGGGGCATCCGATCGTCTATGCCGAGTGGACGAAGAAGCCCGGCCGGTCGACGGTGATGGTCTACGGCCACTACGACGTCCAGCCCCCCGATCCGCTCAACGAGTGGACGACGCCCCCGTTCGAGCCGACGGTTCGGGACGGAAAGCTCTACGCCCGCGGCGCGACGGACGACAAGGGGCAGATGCTGACCCACGCCCTGTCGGTCGAAGCGTGGCTGAAGGCGGTCGGCGAGCTGCCTGTGAACGTGAAGTTCGTCATCGAGGGAGAAGAAGAGGTCGGCAGCAACAACCTCGAGAATTTTCTCGAGGCGAACCGCGACCGATTGAAGTCCGATGTCGCGGTCATCAGCGATACGAGCCAGTATGCCCCGGGCATTCCGGCGGTCACGTACGGGCTGCGGGGAATCATCGCCGCGCAGGTGACGTTCCACGGTCCGAAGCAGGATCTTCACAGCGGCGTCTTCGGGGGGTCGATCGCCAACCCGGTCAACGCCCTCGCGGCCGTCGTCGGCAAGCTTCATGACGAGGAGGGGCGCGTCCAGATCCCCGGCTTCTACGACGATGTCGCCGAACTGACCGCTGCCGAGCGGAAGGAGTGGGCGCAGCTTCCCTTCGAGGAGAAGGCCTACCTCGCCTCACTCGGAACCGATGCCGCCTGGGGCGAAAAGGGTTTCACGACGCTCGAACGCCGCTGGGCGCGGCCGACATGCGACATCAACGGCATCACCGGTGGTTACCAGGGAGAAGGCCCCAAGACGATCATCCCGGCCAAGGCGACCGCCAAGATCACCTGCCGGCTCGTTCCGAGCCAGGACCCGGAGAAGGTGGTCGCGGCCCTTCGAAAGTTCTTCGAGACCCACAAGCGGCCGGGAATCCGGATGGAGTTCCAGGAGTACCACGGCGCTCCGGCGACGGTGTGCGACCTGAATAGCCCCTGGATGGCTGCCGCCCGCGACGCGATCGCGGCCGGATTCGAGAAGCCGCCGGTCATGATCCGGGAAGGGGGAACGATTCCGGTCGTCGGGACGTTCAAGAAGGTCCTCGGCGTCGACACACTTCTGCTCGGCTGGGGTCAGAACACCGACAACCTCCATGGCCCGAACGAGCACTTTTCGCTCGACGATTTTCAGCGCGGGATCCGGTCGAGTGCGCACCTTTGGGCGGCACTTGCGGAGAAGAAGTAGGCCTGGAGGTCGTCCGACGGTTGGCCTCCAGTCCCGCCAGGGACGTCAGAAAGTAGCCCCCCGTGTCAACGGGGGGAAAGGATGCAGATCCTTGTCGGCAAGTCCCGCCAGGGACGAAAGAACTCAACGTCTGCGCGGCGAGCCACTCAACGCTGTTATCCGCCCGAGTTTCTTTCGTCCCTGGCGGGACTGCCCATGAAAGATTGCCGATATCCCCCCGTTGAAACGGCGGGCAATTCTCTGACGTCCCTGACGGGACTCGCTCACGCATGGTCGCATCCAGCTCAGGGCTGATTCCTACATCGTCCGTCCGCCGTCCAGGACCAGGCACTGCCCCGTCGTCATCGACGTTCCGGTCGCCAGGTAGATGATTGCGTCGGCGATGTCGTCCGGCTGGGCGGGACGAGGGATCGGATATCCTTCGACTCGTTTCTGAAGCTGATCTTCGCTCATGACGTTCCGCAGCCAGCGGGAGTCGATCGGGCCGGTGCAGACGGCGTTGACCCGGATCGGGGCCAGCGCCCGGGCCAGCGACTTCGTCATCGTGTTGAGAGCTCCCTTGCTCGCCGCGTAGGCGACCGAGGAGCCGTCGCCCGAGAGGGCCGCGACCGAGGAGACGTTGACGACGGCCGGAGCGTCCGACTGCTTGAGCAGCGGGACCGCCGCCTTGATGCAGTGGTACGGCCCCTTGAGGTTCACCGCCAGGATCTCGTCCCAGACCGACTCGGTCAGCGCATCGAGGTCGTGGTGCGGGATGAACTTCGTGACGGCGGCGTTGTTGACGAGAACGTCGAGCCGGCCGAGTTCAGATGTCACCTCGGCGAGCATCCGCTGGACGTCGCGGCTGTTGCTGACGTCGGCCTGGATCGTGAGCACCCGTCCGCCATGTTCGCGGGCGAGCGACGCGGTCTCCTTCGCGTCCGCCTCGCTCCGCGAGTAGTTGACGACAACGTCGAAGCCCATTCGGGCAAAGCGGAGGAGGGCGGCGCGGCCGACTCCGGTTCCGGAGCCGGTGACGAGCGCGGCGCGGCGGCGGTTGTCTTTCATCAGTCGACTCTCGTTCGCGTCAGGGCCGCGGGGGCGGCGTAGGGGCGCGGCCGGTCTTACGGCTTCTTGAGCGCCTCGGCGACCACTGCGTCGAGTTCCTCCAGGCCGCGGTTGACGTCGACCTGGTAGAGGCCGGTCCGGTAGTGGACGACCTTTCCGTCCTTGCCGATCACGACCCACAGCGGCAGCGCGACCGAGAACTGACGCGGATCGCCGAGTCCCTTGATGAACTCGCCGGTGTCGGTCGTGATCTCATAGCCGACGTTCATGAACTCCTTGAGCTTTCGAATCGACCGGAAGGCCGCTCCGCTTGTTTCGGCGGAGGCGAGCCGTGAGTCGACTGCGACACCCAGGACCTTGACGCCATCGGCCCCGCGGCGGGAGCTGAGGAAGTCGAGATAGCCGATCTGGCCGTAAGGCTCCGTCAGGGGGGAGTCCCGGTACTCCCAGAAGTGGAGGACGACGACCTTCCCGCGGAGGGAGGCCGCGTCGAGATCGGCTCCGGCGAGCGTCTTGACGCGGATCGGCGGGGCGGACTGTCCCACGAACTTCCGGGCGAGGTCGGCGACCGCGGTCGTCCGCTGCTGCTGAGCTTTCACGTCGCGGTGAATGACGGCGATCAGCGGCTCGTAGGGGGTTCCCTTCGCCTCATCGGCGAGAGCGGCCGTCTGGCCGGCGACCGATTCGAGCTGGGCCGCCGACAACTCGAAGTCGGTCGACTTGCCGTCGTAGCCCGATTCCTTCTGGAGCTTGCGAAGCGTCTCCCCGACTCCGGCGATTTTCTGGCGGGTCGCTTCCGAGACCGGGGTCGCGGAGGTCAGCCGGGTCGAGAGTTCGAACCGGTCTCCCTGGCCCATGAAGACTCGCTGCGAGATTCCGACAACGACGCCGTCCTCCTGGTCGATGAGGAACGTCCCGCGTTTCCCGAGACCATCGGTCGACTCGACCACCCAGCAGTCCCATCCGCCGAGCTTCCTGGTGCCGGTCACCTGGTATTCGACCTGGCCTTCTTCCCAGGCGGACGTCGCGGTGAGCTTTGTCTTGTCGGCGAGGAACGGGACCCGCTGCGTGAGCGGGTAGAGGAGGCCGTCATGTTTGTGGAGGTTCGTGACGACCGTCGGCGTGCCGGCCCCGTCGGTGTGGCCGAAGCGGCCGATCCAGTGGAGGGAGTCGGTCGCATCGTCGACGACGTGCATGGTGCCCGAGGCCCGGTCGCCGCGGGTGACGAAGACATGCGTCTGAAATTCGTGGACCGGTGACGCGTTGCCGCCTCGATCGAGCTGCGAGAGCTGCGTGGCGTAGTGCAGGTCGGTTGTTGCGGAGTCGGCGAGCGGCGAGCTCGCAAGGACCCAGAAGAGGCTTCCCATCAGAAGGCTGTGCATGCGTCATTCCCATCCAGGAGCGGAACCCGTCCGGGCACTGTAGCGAGTCCCCGCGACGCGAGGCAGCGTCAATGGGAGGGGGACGGGAAGCGGGATTGGGAGCGGGAGGGCGGCAGAAGCGGGGGGTTAGAGGTTAGAGACGAGAGCTTAGAGAGATGACAAGAGGAGGGAATCCGCGCTCCCGGCTTCTCTCTAACCTCTAACCACTCACCTCTAACCTCTCCTTCCCACCTCCCAAAACGTCGGAGCGAGCCTGTAAGCCGGGTTCTGTCGCGAACGGCCATTTCTCTGGGGCGGCGGTTACCCGCCGCCTCGATGCGACCTACCCGGACGTTGAGCCGGGGCGGACAGCCCCGGAGCGGGAGGACGGATCCTCCCGCATTGCGTCCTGCTTGGTCTTGCTCCCGGTGGGGTTTACCGTGCCGGACCTGTCGCCAGGCCCGCGGTGCGCTCTTACCGCACCTTTTCACCCTTGCCTGTGCCTTGCGGCCATCGGCGGTCTGTTTTCTGTGGCACTGTCCCGGTTCTTGCGAACGGTGGGCGTTACCCACCACCGTGTCCTGTGGAGCCCGGACTTTCCTCCAGGGGCCGCTTTCGCAGTTCCCCCCCAGCGGCCGTTCGGCTCGCTCCGACGTTTCAGGAGGTGAGCGGGAAGGGGTTAGAGGTTAGAGACGAGAGGTTAGAGAGAGGGAAGTTCCCCCACGCTGCCGCTCTTCCGATCTCTAAGCTCTCACCTCTAACCTCTCACCCTCTCTTCAACTCTAGAGGAACCGACATCGAGTTCGTACCCCCGGTTCGAGGAGAATCCGGATTCCGCCAAGGGGCAGGGGGAGCTTGAGGTTGGCCGGTGGAGGTGTAAGTCTATGGGTCTCGGCGGATTCCGCGTTCCAGCGTCTGGGATGACTGATGCCGCTGACCGCAGGCGAGACGCGACGGTGACGACGACAGTGACGACGACGGTGACGAATGGCCGGCCCTGACAGAAAGCGATCCGCGGCGGCCGCCTCGATCCCCTCTCCCCCCGTCTCCTCCGACGCCGGGGCGTTCAAGGCGTTTCCTTCCCTCGTCCGGGGGCTCGTCACCTTCTCGATGGGGGTCCTCGGTCTGTGGCTGGCGGTGACCACGATTCTGGAAGATGTCGAGATCGCATCCGCTTACGTTCCGGCGGCCGACTACGCCGGGTTCGTCCGCGGACTCGGGGGATCGATCGTCCTGGCACGAGGGGAGGTCGTCGGGGCCACTCTGCCTCCGTTGACAACCCTTTTCGGATGCGGGCTGTTCGGAGCGGTGACCTGGCTGGCCGGCGGCTGGCTCGTTCGCCAGCGAAGGAGGCTCGACCTCGCCGACGCCCTCGCCCTCTGGGGGAGTGCGGGCTGGCCCTGGTGGCTTGTTCCGGGAGCTTGGGCCCTGGCGCTCCTGTTCTCGATCGGTGGAGGGGGCGTCGCCGTGTACCTGAAAGCGACTTCGGAATTCGCACTGGCGATCGGATTCAGCGGATGGCTGATGACGCTTGCCTGGCTCGCTGCAACCCCGGCACCGGCAGGGACCCCGGAGCCGACCGATGCCGGTTCGCTCTCGGAACGGCGGGCCTCGCGAGCCGTGCGCGCGGCCATGGCGATCTATGTCATCGTCTTCACGGCGATGAACTGGGGGCTGTGGTTCAACCTGCGGCTTCCGCACGGCGACTCCGCCATGTACGAGGAACATCTCTGGAACCTCGAGCACGGCAAGGGCTTTCGAAGCTACCTCGACCCCGGGCTGTTCCTGGGCGAACACATTCAGGTCATCCATCTCGCGCTTCTTCCGCTCCATCTGCTGTGGCCGTCGCATCTGCTCATGGAGCTCTGCCAGTCGATCGCGCTCGCCTCGGGGGCGTGGTTCATTTTCCGGATGACGCAGGGACAGACCGGCAGCCCGAAGGGGGCCGCGGGGCTTGCGATCGCCTTTCTGCTCTACGCGCCGACGCAGTTCCTCGACATCGAGATCGATCTGAAGACCTTCCGGCCCGAAACCTTCGGAGTGCCGCTCCTCCTCTGGACGCTCTGGCAGATCGATCGGCGGCGATGGACCCTCGTGACGATCGGTCTCCTGCTGACGCTCTCGGTCAAAGAGGACTATCCGCTGATCTTCGCCCCTCTGGGACTCTGGATTGTCCTCTTCGGGAAGAGCCCGGCGGATGACGGTGCCCAGGGACCGGGGGCGGCGACGACGCCCCGGTTCGCGCGGTGGTACGGAATCCTCCTGATCGTTCTGTCGGCCGTGTACCTCCTGCTCGCGGTCAAGGTCGTCATTCCCTGGTTCAAGGGGGGGCAGGTCCACTACGCGAGCTACTTCGCGAAGTTCGGCAAGACGACCGGCGAAGTGATGATCAACATGCTCACCCGGCCGGGGCTCCTGTGGGGAGAGCTCGTTCAGGTCCGCTCGGCGCTCTACGCGACGCATCTGCTCGTGCCGCTCGTCGGGCTCTGCCTGTTCGCTCCTGCCCGGCTGGCGGTCGGCGCCCCGATGTTCGCACTCCTGTGCCTGAACGAGCTGGCGCAGCAGCCCCCGACACCGTGCCACCACTTTCACGCGCCGATCGTTCCCGTCCTCTTCTGGGCCGCATCGGCCGGGCTGGGATGGTTCTCACAGACGACGCGGGGAACGCCTTGGATCGACAGGCTTCACGTCACGGCAACCGGGTGCGCCCCTCCTCCGGCGCCGCGACTCCGCGCGGAGT
>JAEYWB010000789.1 GCA_023429275.1 Planctomycetota bacterium | reverse complement strand
CGCCAGCGGAGCGCGGTCATGCAACGGTGGACTCGGCAACGCTTCAACCGCGCTCCGCTGACGCGTCGCGGTGAAACGGTTGATCACGTTCTACGACGTCAGCGCCGACCGCGTCCGTTCGATCAGGCCGCTGTCGCGGTCTCCCGTCCCCTTGAGATAGAAGGCCGACAGGGCGAGGAACTGGTTGCGGAGACTCGCGCTGACCGCCGAGTAGTCCTCGAGGACCGCCGAGCTGAACTTGTAGTCGTGAGCGTCCCGGCCCTTCTGGAAGACCAGGCGGCGGGCGGTGTCGAGGACCTGCTTCGCGTCCCCGCCATGCGACAGGAAGTCGTGCAGCTTGCGGCTCGCGCGAAGCCGGTCGCCGGAGATCTCCTGGAAGATCTCTTCGACGGTGAACGGACCGCCCGAGACCCCTCCGAGCGGAGCGATGTCGTCCACACGCAGTGCCGCAAGCTTGCCGCGCTTCTCGGCCGAGTCGCGGAACAGCGAGTTGAACGAGCAGGCCTGGAGCAGGAGCTGCCGGCGAAGTCCTTCGTCCTCGAGGTTCCCCCAGATGTATCGCATGGCGTTGGCCGTGGTCAGCCCGTGCAGGCTGACGATCCCCGGCTGCCGCATGAGCAGCTCACCCGCCCCGACGAAGACGCCGTCCCAGACACTCCCCGCGTTGACCCCGTAGGAGAGGACGTGCGTCGCGACCGTCGCAGCATCCTTGGCGGTTCCGGCCCGGAACGCGGCAATCAGGTCGCGCGAGGCCGCAAGGTCGGGCCGGCCCGTCGCCAGCTCGGCCGGGAGACCGACGACCAGGGCCGAGTTCTCTCGCCACGGACGATCGGGCCCAAGATCGCTCTGGGCTGGATTCGGCTCATCCGTATGGGCGAGGAGCGCGAAGGTCAGTGATCGCAGGACCGGCTCGGCGTGCTGCCAGCCGATGACCTGCAGGGTCCGCCAGGAATTCGCCAGGAAGATCGCCTTGTGGCCGATCGAGCGGAAGTCGCGGGCGGCGTAGCGGGCGAAGAGCGGGAAGATCTGCTCGGCAGGGAGCGACCGGACCAGCCCGGCCGTCGCGACATCTGCCAGGTCGACATCCCAGCGGTCCATCGCGTCGGTGAACTGGGCGACGGCGGCCATCCCCTTCGGAACCTTCGCCTCGTTGACCGGCGCCATCTTCCAGCCGGTCTTCGCCGCCTCCTCGGCCTGGGCGGACTTGAAGTAGTCGACCGCCCACAGGATCGGAAGCCAGCGTTCCTCCTCGGGCCCGGCGAGGCTCGCAAGGTGGCAGGAGTTCACGACGAGGACGCTGTGGAACTTGAACCCGACCGAAGGCCGCGGCTGAACGTTGCGGATCCCGGCCAGTTGCAGGGCGGCCAGCACCTGCGGGTAGGCGGTCCCGGAACGGATCTTCTGCGAGAGCCGTTCGAGGACGCGGTCGCGCGGCGTCTCCTCGATCAGCCGGACGAGCGGCTCGATATCCGGATGGAAGGCCACCATCCCCTTCGTCGCAGCCGCCTCGGCGGCCGAGACGCGGGGAAGAGTCTGCAGGAATCCCCAATCGGCCGAGGACCAGGCGAGCCCTCCCACGGCAGCAGACTTGAGGAACTGACGACGACTGTTCGAATCGGTCATGAACGGTTCTCCATTGGGTGAACCGCATTGTAGCCGACTCAACTCCGAGATCTGAACTCTCCGCCACGGAGAACGGAATCTGGCGTGATCTCGTTTGACTCGAGGGATGGAAAGGCAGGTTCGAGGGGGATCATGGCGGGGACCTACAACGCGATTTCAAGATCGATCATCTTGAAAATGGCTTTCGTCACTGCCGGCTGTGCGATGCCGCTCATGCAGGACGAGTCGTCTCGTCGTGACCTCCGATTCCTGTGAGTTGAGGGCACATCGCGTCCAGACTCTCGCGAAACATGCCGCCTGGACGCGTCAATCGAGCGTGACAAACTCATTGGCATTGAGGAGAGCGAGGCAGAGATCGCGCCACGCCTCACTTCGACCGTCTTTGACGAACTTGATGCAGGCTTCCGTCTCAGAGGGAGAGGGCAGCCGGCCATACAGGTCCCGGTAGCACGAACTGATACGCCGCGTCGGATCTGAGTCGGCATCCATGACCCGCTCGGAAATCTCATGTGCACAGTTCTGCGCGAATTCCGAATTCATCAGGTGCAGCGCCTGCGGCGCGATCGTCGTTGTCATCCGCCGCGGGCAACTGATGTTCGTGTCGGGCTTGTCGAAGACCTCGAGAAGCGGGAACCGGAGGTTCCGCCTCGCGAAAAGGTAGATGCTTCGCCGGACATGGTCGGCAGGATTCTTCGTCACGACCCATTGGTCCCGGAGCAGTGTCCCGACGACCTCCGGCGGAAGCGGCGGACGGACTCCAGGTCCCCCTGATGTGCTGTTGAGTCGTCCCGAGACCATCAGCAGCGCGTCCCGGAGCGACTCACCATCGAGACGGCGGCGGCGGAACCGGCCGAGGAGTTCGTTCGCGGGATCGGCGGCCGTCAACGCATGCCAGGTTGCGTCCACCCCCTCCGCAGCGGAGGGGCGGCTTGCGGTGCGGTAGACCGCGGAGGTCACGAGCAGTCGATGAAAACTCTTGAGGCTTCCTCCCTGTCGTTCAAACTCGGATGCGAGCCAGTCGAGCAATTCGGGATGCGTCGGGGGAAATCCCATCAGGCCGAAGTCGCTCGGCGTCCCGACGAGTCCCGCGCCGAAATGCTGCTGCCAGAGGCGGTTGACGATGACCCGCGCGGTGAGCGGATTCTTCGGACTGGTGATCCAGCGCGCGAGCGCCGTCCGTCGTCCTGCAGGGGATCGCGGCTCGCCGGCCTCTCTTGGTGTCGCGGAATGCTGAGCCCAGTCAACGACTCTCGGAAACTGCGGCTCGACGACGGGACCGGGACGCCGGAAGTCCCCCCGGAGAGCAAGGTGGCTTTCGTACGGCTTCCGTGCGTTGCGAGCGACTCGCAACCCCGTGCGGACCACCTTCGCGTCCGTGTCCGCCTGCTCCTCCTTCTCCATCGCTCCGAGCACGTCCATCGAGTCGAAGAACGCCCGCAGCCGGTAGAAGTCGTACTGTGAGATCGGATCGGTCTTGTGGTCGTGGCACTGGGCACAACCGAACTGCAGCCCGAGCAGGACCTCGCCGACGTTGGCGGTCATCCCGTTGAAGAACTCGTGCCGCCGTTCCTCCTGCAGGTTGATGTCCGGCATGTCCGGCCCGGCGAGCAGGAATCCCGTCGCGATGGCGGCGGCTGGCTCGCTGGGGGCAATCTCATCTCCCGCAATCTGCTCGGAGACGAAGCGGGCGTACGGCATGTCGGAGTTCAGCGCCTGGATCACCCAGTCGCGGTATCGCCAGGCTTCCGGCCGGACCTTGTCATGCTCGAAGCCGTCTGTCTCCGCAAACCGCGCCAGGTCGAGCCAGAACTGGGCGGCCCGTTCGCCGTAGGCCGGGCTCGCCAGGAGCCGATCGACGAGACTCTCATAGGCGGAATGGGGCGGCTCGACCCGGGCCCGCTCGTCGGCCTGGTCCGCCAGGAACGTCGCGACTTCGTCCTCCGTCGGCGGAAGACCCGTGAGGTCGAAGGTGACGCGGCGAAGGAGCGTCAGCGGATCAGCCTCCGCGGCGGGGGAGAGTCGCCGCCCTTCGAGAGCTCGCAGGATAAATCGATCCACGGGAGTCCGGCACCACTCCGGAGCGGCGACATCAGGGACCCTCGGTCGCGAGATCGGGCGAAATGACCAGTGCTCGCGATCGTACTCTTCGATCGGCGTCTCGGGCGGATCCGCTCCTCGCGAAAGAGAGGCGCTGAGTAGAAGAGCCGCGGCGATGATCCAGCGGGCGAAGGTCACGCGAGGATCTCCTCGACCACCTTTCCCGCGACGTCGGTCAACCGATGGTCCCGACCGTTGTGGAAGTACGTCAGCTTCTCGTGGTCGATGCCGAGGAGATGCAGGAGCGTTGCATGCAGGTCATGGATGTGAACAGGCTTCTCTTCGGCCCGCAGGCCGATGGCATCGGTCGAGCCGTACGTCATCCCGCCGCGGACACCCCCTCCTGCCAGCCAGACGGAATAGCCCCAGGGGTTGTGATCTCTCCCCTTCCCTTGTTCGCTCATCGGCATCCGGCCGAACTCTCCCCCCCAGATGACGAGCGTGTCTTCGAAGAGCCCCCGCTGCCGAAGGTCCGTCAGCAGGCCGGCGACCGGCTTGTCGGTCGCGAGGCAGTAACGCGAGTGGTTTTTGTCGACGTTGTCGTGTGCATCCCACCCGTTTGTGTCTCCCGAGTAGAGCTGCACGAATCGGACGCCTCGCTCGATCATCCGCCGGGCCAGGAGGCACCGCGTTCCGAACTCGCGAGTCTCCCTATCGTTGAGCCCGTACAGCTCGTGCGTCGCGGCTGTTTCCTCCTCGATGTTCACGAGCGCCGGGGCGGTCGTCTGCATCCGGAAAGCGAGCTCGTAGGCGTCGATCCGTGCGCTGAGCTCGGTGTCGAAGTCACGGGCCGCGAGGTGCTCCGCGTTCCGGGACTGCAGGAAGTCGAGCATCCGTCTCTGCCGCGCCTCTGAGACTCCGGCTGGCCGTTCGAGATGCAGGATCGGGCTCGTCCCGGGCCGAACCGTCGTCCCCTGAAACGTCGCCGGAAGAAATCCGCTCCCCCAGGCGGGAGGGCCGCCTTTGAGCCCGCCCCCCGGGTCGGGCATGACGACGAAGGCCGGGAGGTTCGCGTTCTCGCTCCCGAGGCCGTAGCTCACCCAGGCCCCCAGGCTCGGCTTCCCCATCAGGATGCTGCCGGTGTTCATCTGGTAGACCGACTGCGGATGGTTGACGCTGTCGCCATGACAGCTCCGCAGGACGCACAGCTCATCGGCACACTGGGAGAGATGCGGCAGGAAGTCGCTGATCTCGATCCCGGACTCGCCCCGGGGCCGGAATGGGCGGACGGGAGCCAGAAGCGGATTCCTGCCGACGTTCCGGCGGGTCATGATCTGGCCGAAGCTGTCCGGAATCGGCTGGCCGGAGTAACGGCTCAGCTCCGGCTTGGGATCGAACAGGTCGACATGGCTCGGCCCGCCATGCATGAAGAGGTAGATCACCCGGGTCGCCCGGGGCAGAACGTGCGGGCGTGCAAGCTGGCGTGTGCCTCCTGAGTCTCCTTCCAAAGCGAACGAGGGCCTATCTGCCTGCAAGAGGGCCGAGGCGGCAATGGCACCGAATCCCCCGCCGGCCTGCAGGAGAAACGCACGTCGCGATTCGGCCAGTCCGGACAAGGAGCGCTCCGGCGTAGACGTGGAAGATTTGGCGGCAGCAAACTGGTCAGAAGATTTTCCGGTCTGCCACGCAATTGAGCAAGTCTATGCGTTCAGTCGGGACTGATGTTATTGCGACAGCTCTCCACCTCGAACGCCGGACTCGGGTTGATTTGGGGGCATGGCCCTCCAGGAAGGCAAGCAGTACCCCACTCCCGGGGGAGTGGGGACTGTCGTCCGTCGACGTACGAGACGTGGGATCGAAGTTCGGGAACTGCGTTAAGTCCCTGAGTGCTCGACGGTTGGATACCGGGCCGGTCCCCCTACAATCCGGTCTGCCCTGTTCCGTACTGGATCCGTCGATGATTTCCGTCACTCCTCCCGCGATCGAGCACATCCTCCGTAAAGCGGTCGCCGGGGAACGCCTCACCCCGGCCGAAGGGGTCGAGCTCCTCATGTCGCACTATCTGGCGGCCCTCGGCGCGGCCGCGGATGCCGTGACGCGGCGACTTCATCCGGAGCCATACCGCACCTACAACATCGATCGGAACATCAACTACTCGAACGTCTGCGCCGCGGTCTGCGACTTCTGTGCGTTCTATCGGCCGGTGGATCATGCCGAGGCGTACGTCCTCACGAGAGAAGTTCTCGCCGAGAAGATGCGAGAGACCGTAGAGCTCGGTGGGGATCAGATCCTGCTGCAGGGAGGACTTCACCCCAAGCTGCCGCTCGAGTGGTACGAGGACCTGCTGCGGTGGATGCGGCAGGAGTTCCCGACGATCAACGTTCACGGCTTCAGCCCCCCCGAGATCTACCACTTCCACAAGCTCAGCAAGCTGCCGCTCAAGACCGTCCTGGAACGACTCAAAGCGGCCGGGCTCGGAAGCCTGCCGGGGGGAGGCGGCGAGATCCTCGTCGACCGGGTCCGCAAGCTCGTGACACGTGGCAAGGTGCTGACCGACGGCTGGCTCGAAGTGAACCAGGTGTGGCACGACCTCGGCGGAAAGAGCAGCTGCACGATGATGTTCGGCCACGTCGAAACGCTCGAGGAGCGGATCGAGCACCTCGACCGCCTTCGCCAGCAGCAGGACCGTTCCCATGGCTTCACCGCGTTCATCTGCTGGACGCACCAGACGCCGGCCCACGCTCCCTGGTTCGGCCGCGATGCCGAAGAGGGACGCAAGGGGGGCGTCGACATGTCGAAGATCCCCGAGGCGGGGGCGTTCGAATACCTCAAGACGCAGGCGGTTGCCAGGCTTTACCTCGACAATATCCCCAACATCCAGTCCTCCTGGGTGACCCAGGGGGAGAAGGTCGGCCAGATGGCTCTCCTGTTCGGGGCGAACGACATGGGAAGCCTGATGATCGAGGAGAACGTCGTCGCCCAGGCGGGAACGGTGTTCCATCTCTCGCTCGAAACGATCCGCCGCTGCATCAGCGATGCGGGCTATGTCCCGCGTCAGAGGAACGTCTTCTACGAACTGGTCGACAATCCTGCTGCCGCGGACGCATCCGCCCGCCCCAAGCCTCTGCCCGGTCTGCCGGTTCTCGGCGGAGGCTCGTGTGGGACGAATTCGCCGTCGTGCGCGACCTCCTGACCCGGCAGGGACTTGATGCCGCCGGCCGTCTGGCCGACGATACCCGCGCCCCCTCAAGGACGATCGCGTGGTTTCGCCTCCCTTCGAAGACGAGCAGGAACAGCCCGCACCGGGCCGGCGGGGGCTGCTCCGAGAGCTGCTCGACGGCATCGGACGTTACGAGTTCGGTGTACTCGTTTCGCTGCTGGCGATCGTGCTCGCGGTGCTGGGCTTCATCTGGATTGCCGACAAGGTCGTCGCGGGGAAAACGCTCCGGTTCGACGACTGGGCGATCCGCGCTCTCCGCCGCCCGGATGACCTCGCGACCCCGATCGGCCCGCGCTGGCTGGCTGAAGTCGGCCGCGATATGACGGCCCTCGGCGGAGTCGCCTTCGTCTCGCTCCTGACCGCCACGATCGCGGGGTACCTCTGGCT
>JAEYWB010000605.1 GCA_023429275.1 Planctomycetota bacterium | reverse complement strand
GTTCCCACTAGCAACACCAGCGCCCACATGCCGAGGGTTGATCCCGGTCGAAACAACGTGCAAATGAAATCATCAGGCATGGTCTCCCCCAATCGATGAACTAACTCGCTTGCGGGCGGCGATTCCGCCGAACGAGGACCGTGAGTCCGATCGCCATGAGGACAACAAAGTTCGAGACGACGAGCCACATCCGGTGGTTTGCGGGGGCCGAGCCGAGCGGAACGTCCGTATTCGGCTCCGAGTCGGGGAGCGGCGTCCCGACATCGGCCAACCCCTGCTCGGTGTAGAGGAACTCCTGACCGGCGAGACGGTCGACAAATCGGTCCCCCTCGACCAGGCCGAGGTTCTGGATCGTGAAGACGTTCTCTGCAAGAGTGTCATTGAGCGTTACCGACTCCAGCCGCAGCGTCCGGTGGATCTTCGGCTGTCCATCGCTTTGGATCGAGGCCCATCGGTACTGGTCCGGAACCAGGACCGTACCAACGTCGTCAGTGGCAGTCACCTTGTAGGTCCAGTCTTGCGCGAACTCGACTGAGCCATCGGCCCGGTAATTGACCACCGCCGCCATCTGACCGCCGAAGCGGCTGTCTGCATCAAGAAAATACGACGTCACCGACGCGGCGCTCGAGGCGACACCGGCATCGACCTCGCGCACATCGATTCGAACTCGCGATCCTGCCTGAAGAACTGAGACGTAATTCTCTGGCAATCCGGCGACCCGATCGACTATCGCGCGCCGCATCACGTCAAACGTTTCGTGAAACGGGGAATACATTCCATACATGTCCCACGGATTGACCGCCATCAACAGCCGCTCCCCTTCCGCAAGATGCCGCTGGTCACGGAACCCGACGCGCGACGACGAGCGCGGAGACTTGTCCGTCGGGTTCACGCCGCGGTGCAGCTCGGGTTGACAAGAGAGGTATGTCTCGGGGCTCAGAACCGATCTCTGATGCAACCATTGCGTGGTCAGGTCGGCCGGCAATGGCTTGCGGTCACTCGCACGAAGAAGGACGGGATCCCGAAGACTCGCGAATGACGTGTAAACTGATCGCGAAGTCCTGTCGGTCGCGAATTCAATCTTTCCGGCGTGTCGATAAATCGCCGAGGTCGCCTCCGTGGGATCAGACACCATTGCTTCGACACGTTCGCGACCAAACAATTCCTCATACTCACATGAATACACGGCCTGCCACGTTGTAATCCTCTCCACGTTCTCACGAAGCGACGACGCGAGGAGCGCAAGCGTGGCCGGAACGTCCTCTTTCGCCACCGCCTCGCCACCGAATGACGCGACCGACTCAGACAGCGGCCGCGCCCATTCGGAACGGATCAACCCTTCAGCAGGACCGGACGTCGCGTCGACCTGAGCCGAGACCTGACCCGAAAGGGCAGTCAAAACCAGGCTTTGGAAGATCGCCACCCAGGTCCAACACGAAGACGATCGACGAATTCGCCAAGGCGGTAGGATGATTGCAGAATGGGCGAGCATTTGTGTCGGCACGAGCTGAGAGATGGAAACAAACATCTCAACCAACGCCGGCTTCCATGCCGAAGGTGATTCGCATCCTTTCTTTCAAGTGCCTCACGGATCCTGGCACGTCTTATTGTCGAGCGGCGTCGTCGGATCGTGAGTCGCAACCCCGATCAGTACGTGGCGGCACTTCTTTCCAGGATGTCCGACCTCGCACGCATTGGCCGCTGTCGGGCAGATCGCGCTGTCCTGGGGATTCCCCCATGTGCAGTCACGGAGTTCTTTGCACTTCGTGGTGGTCCCGTCCTTCTTGCAAACCTTCGTTGACTGGGTTGTCCCCGTCATGTCGCAGTCCTTGCCCCCCAGGAATTTTTTCTGCTGCTTCGGATCCGGATCGGCCGGCCACGAGCCGTCCGCCTTGGGATTGCCGCACGCTTTGCAGAGGATGTCCGTTCCCGTGCACTGTTGCTTGTCCTTGCAGTACTGGGCGGTCTGCTGGCCAAGCGACGCGGCCTGGACGAGGGCCAGGGTCAGCAGCATGCAGGCGCAGCACAGACTCACGCTCGTTCGGCTCATGTCGAATCTCCGAGGGCAAAGAGAACTCGCTGACGGCTGACCGGTCTCCCGAAACACTCGGGGGCGCTCAGCACCGAAGGGAACTTGTTCGATACGGAGGTCGCCGGGGGAGGGGCCGAGGGTGAAACCTTGGCGTAGCATGGGATCTCAAGCCGCTCGCGCCATGTCTCGTCGGTCCCCTCGACATCGAGGACGATAATCCGCTTCCAGAGTCCCGGGTCGGCCGGGGTGCTCCGGACCGTGCAGCTGTAGGCTCCCCCCTCCAACGAGGCAATCTCCACCTGGCAGTCCTGGGGACTCACCACGTCGGCGACGCGGAACGGGGCTGCAGTCGAGGATTCAATCCGCACGATGTCCCGCAACTCCTGCCCCGTCGGAACGAGTCCGAACGAAATCACTCCCGGGCGGGAGCTGACACGGGGATGGATTTCGAGTTGACACGGAATGACAACCACCGGCTCGCGCCGGCTGCTCGTCCGGACCTTGATCGTCCCCCGCCGTGTCGTGACAGGAACGGTGCCGGAGAGAGGAGACTCGTCAATCGCGCACTCGAGACGGACCTGGTACTCGCGGAGCCCGCGGGTCGTGGACTCCGCCAGCGTGTGTTTCAAGGAGAGCCCTTCGATGTCGACACCCTGGATGTCGAAGCGGCTCGTTGCCGTCTCGCTAAGCCGCACCGTCCGTTCCACTGACTCACCGGGATGGAGCGTTCCGAAGTCGACCGACACGGGAGCGATCTGCACCCCCGCCTCCTGCACACACAGGGCGTTGACGGCGATACGCCTCGATGCTTCATCTCCCGCTCCCCGACACTGCACCGGAATGAATACCGTCTGCCGCGTCGAGGAGAGGCGAGTCCCCCGATTGGAGGGGGTCACAGACACCTTCATGCTCAGGGATTCGCCGGGGGCCAGGGAGAAGGCGCTGAGCGCGGCGACGGTGCACCCGCACGACGCC
Source organism: Planctomycetota bacterium (assembly GCA_023429275.1). Classification (GTDB taxonomy): domain Bacteria; phylum Planctomycetota; class Planctomycetia; order Planctomycetales; family Planctomycetaceae; genus Planctomyces_A. The sequence continues at coordinate 1,896 of JAEYWB010000605.1, read as the reverse complement.
TCTGGCTGACTCAACTCCAGCGGAACGTCGCCGACGTTCGTCAGCACAATGTCGGCCGAGCCGGTCGAGCCGAACGGCACGACGCCGAGACTGCAAAGGGATCGGCTCAACTGCAAGGCCCCCGCGTCGACCTGAAAACGGATCCCAGGCTGGCTCGACAGGTCGGCGATCCACACATCGCGAAACCCTCGTGATCGGAGCTCTTCCTTCCCCTGTGCCACGTAAATCGAATCGACGCCATGACAAAAGTGGTAGCCTGTCAACTCGGCGTCGCTCTCGTCGTGGAGAGGAATTCGCCCGAGGAAGACGTAGGCTTCCCCGTTTGCGTCGACCAGGATCGCCTCCTCGGACTTCAATTCATCGATCCGGTCGAGGAACTCGTCGAGACGGCTCTCTCGCCAGAGAGCCGAGCGCCCGGTGAGGGCTTCTTCCAGGCGGGACGGGTTAAACGGTTGAACGGATGGCGTCTTATCCGCCGTTGGATCCCGCCCCGCTCGACCAACGACTACGTCAATGGCCTCGGCAACGCCGCGAGGGGGAGGAACGAGGGCATTCGATCCGGTCTGCGATTGAGAGGAACACCCTCCGGCGAGAATCACGACAAAACCAGCCAAGACCAAGCCGAGGCAAGGCAGCCAGGGCTCGCGTGATCGAAGAACTAAATCGCGGACCCTCAGGCACAACAGCGACTTCTGACTGGTGAGCGCCAAGCGCCAACCGCACCCTTTAACGGAGCAGAAAGAGAGAGCGCGCATCGTCGGGGATGCCGTTGCGACAGTATGTGAGACGCCATCAGCAATATGCGGCCACTTGGCGGAAGGTTATGCAGGCAGTTTTATATTGTCAACGATCTTGCTGTAAATAATTCGCCGAAACAATGGCATCAGGGTTAATACGGAAGGCAAGGCTTGGCAATGTTAGCGTGCAAAAAAACTGGCGAGTCAGCGTTTGTCTCCGTGTTGCCTGGGGAGTCCGTAGATACCCTGGTGTCAGATAAAGGGGCGTGGGAATAGTTGAAGGCGTCGATGTGTGCGGTCGCGTGAAAGGTGGTGAGATTGCAGGGGTGGGGATCGAATTGGCACCGAATCCCTCCGCCCACGAAACGCGAGATGTGCGTCTTTCGTGATGCGGACGGCTCGAAGTGTTTGAAGGTCATCCCGGTCGACTGCTTTCGCTGGGCCCGCCTGGGTATTCACGGCTCCGTCGTGGACTGGGACTTGCCTGAGACAAATGTCCTCCCCGCGTGCGAAGACTCCCTTTGCGGACTGGCAAACTGCGGGAACTGGCGATCCCTGGCCGAGAAGTGCCCGTTGGAGTGTGTTCCAGTTCCTCGAAGCGTTCTATGATCCTCCCGTCTGCGTCAGGCGCTGGGAGACCGGTCATCTGATCAGTTTCAAGCCAAACACGCCGCGGCAATTGGAGTGTCAACCAATCACCGCGCCGGCGTCCGATGGGGCTGGGCTATTGCATCATGGAACGACCGTCCACTCGACGAAGATTGCTCGGAGCGGTCGTTGCCGGCGCTTCGGGCGTCTGGATTGAAGCCGCACTGCGAGCCGCCGATCGTACGAAGGCCGCCACCGCCGACCCAAGAATCCGCGGGCCGTTTCCGATTCTGTCGACGCCTTTCACTGACGCAGGGGAGGTGGACTTTGAGGTGCTCGCGCATCAGGCGCGTTTCGTGGATTGGGGTGGCTGTCCCGGCATGATCTGGCCCCAGTCGGGCGACAGTGTGGACCTCCTGACCACCGACGAAAAGCTGCGCGGTATGGAGGTGCTGGCGGAAGCGTCACGCGGTCTGAACACGGCGCTTTGCCTCGGGGTGCAGGGCAAAGATACGGAGGAGATGCTCGTCTTCGCGCGACAGGCCGAACGACTCGCGCCGGCCGCAATCAT
>JAEYWB010000564.1 GCA_023429275.1 Planctomycetota bacterium | reverse complement strand
ATAAGATCACCGTCGACGTCCGCGGAGAAATCCTCGAGCTGAAGGAGACCATCAACACGATGGTCGACCAGCTGCGGTCGTTCGCGGCGGAAGTGACCCGTGTCGCCCGCGAGGTCGGGACCGACGGCAAGCTCGGCGGACAGGCGCAGGTTCCCGGTGTGGCGGGAACCTGGAAGGACCTGACCGACTCCGTGAACTCGATGGCGTCGAACCTCACGGGGCAGGTGCGAAACATCGCCGACGTGACGACCGCCGTGGCCCGGGGCGATCTCTCTCGCAAGATCACCGTCGACGTGAAGGGGGAAATCCTTCAGCTCAAGGAGACCATCAACACGATGGTCGACCAGCTCTCGGCGTTCGCTTCGGAAGTGACCCGCGTCGCCCGCGAGGTCGGAACCGAAGGGAAGCTCGGCGGGCAGGCCCAGGTGCTCGGCGTCGCCGGAACCTGGAAGGACCTGACCGACAACGTGAACTCGATGGCGTCGAACCTCACCGGCCAGGTGCGGAACATCGCTGAAGTGACGATCGCGGTGGCGAACGGGGACTTGTCGAAGAAGATCACCGTCGACGTCCGCGGGGAGATTCTTCAGCTCAAGGAGACCATCAACACGATGGTCGAGCAGCTCCGCTCGTTCGCCTCGGAAGTGACCCGCGTCGCCCGCGAGGTCGGAACCGAGGGACGGCTTGGCGTGCAGGCGGTGGTTCCCGGGGTCGGGGGGACGTGGAAAGACCTGACCGACTCGGTCAACACGATGGGTTCGAACCTGACCGCCCAGGTGCGGAATATCGCCGAGGTGACGACCGCCGTGGCCCGCGGCGACCTGTCGCGAAAGATCACCGTCGACGTGAAGGGGGAGATCCTCGAGCTCAAGAACACCATCAACACGATGGTCGACCAGCTCAACGCCTTCGCGTCGGAAGTGACCCGCGTGGCCCGCGAGGTCGGGACCGAAGGGAAGCTGGGCGGGCAGGCGCAGGTGCCCGGTGTCGCCGGGACCTGGAAGGACCTGACCGACAACGTGAACTTCATGGCCTCGAACCTGACCGACCAGGTCCGCGGGATCGTGAAGGTGGTGACCGCCGTCGCCGACGGCAACCTCCGTCAGAAGCTGACCGTGCAGGCGAAGGGGGAAGTGGCGGCCCTCGGCGACACGATCAACAACATGACCGACACGCTGGCGACCTTCGCCGAGCAGGTCATCAGCGTCGCCCGCGAGGTCGGGGTGGAAGGCCGCCTCGGCGGTCAGGCCAACGTCCCCGGGGCCGCCGGAACGTGGCGCGACCTGACCGACAACGTCAACCTGCTGGCGGGGAACCTCACGACGCAGGTCCGGGCCATCGCCGAGGTGGCGACCGCCGTCACGAAGGGGGACCTGACCCGATCGATCCAGGTCGAGACCCGCGGGGAAGTGGCGGAGCTCAAGGACAACATCAACACGATGATCGCGAACCTCCGCGAGACGACCGAGCGGAACAAGGAGCAGGACTGGCTGAAGACGAACGTCGCCCGCTTCACCAGCATGCTTCAGGGACAGCGGGACCTCGTGACGGTCGCCCGGATGCTGCTGGCGGACCTCGTCCCGCTCGTCCAGGCTCAGCAGGGGGCGATCTACCAGCTGACGGCCGGCGACGACGAGCAGCCGACGCTCCGGCTCCTCGCCGGGTACGCCCGAAGCGAGCGGCAGAAGGACCTGATCGCGCTTGGCGCGGGACTTGTCGGGCAGTGCGCGGTCGACAAGCAGCGGATCGTCCTCACCGATGTTCCTCCGGACTACACAAAGGTGAGCTCGAGCCTGGGGGACACTCCTCCATCGAGCGTCGTCGTCCTGCCGCTGCTGTTCGAAGGGCAGATCAAGGCGGTGATCGAGCTGGCGTCGATCCATCCCTTCACCTCGACGAACCTGATCTTCCTGGAGCAGCTCACGCAGAGCATCGGGGTCGTGCTCAACACGATCGAGGCGACGATGCGGACGGAGGGCCTCCTGCAGCAGTCGCAGCAGCTGACGGTCGAGCTGCAGTCCCGGCAGAGCGAGCTTCAGCAGACGAACGAAGAGCTTGCGACCAAGGCCAAGCTCCTCGCCGAGCAGAATGCCGAAGTCGAACGCAAGAACAGCGAAGTGGAGCAGGCCCGCCGTGCGCTCGAAGAGAAAGCGGCCGAGCTGGCGCTGACGTCGAAGTACAAGTCGGAGTTCCTCGCGAACATGTCGCATGAGCTCCGGACGCCGCTCAATTCGATCCTGATCCTCAGCCAGCAGCTCGCCGACAACGCCGCGGGTAACCTGACGCCCAGGCAGATCGAATTTGCCCGGAACGTCAATTCGTCCGGCTCCGACCTTCTCCACCTCATCAACGACATCCTCGACCTTTCGAAGATCGAGTCGGGAACGGTCTCGGTCGAGGCCGAAGAGATTTCGTTCACGGGGCTGCGGGACACGATCGAACGGAACTTCCGGCTCGTCACCGAAACCAAGAGCCTTCCGTTCAACGTCTCGTTTGCGAGCGACCTTCCGCAGTACCTCGTGAGCGACTCGAAGCGGCTCCTGCAGATCCTCAAGAACCTGTTGTCGAACGCGGTGAAGTTTACGGCCCAGGGGCACGTCGACATCCGCGTCGGATTCGCGAAAGACGGCTTCTCGTCCGAGCATCCGATCCTCGCGAAGGCCGAGCACGTCATCGCGTTCGAGGTCGAGGACACCGGCATTGGCGTTCCCCTCGACAAACAGCGGCTCATCTTCGAGGCGTTCCAGCAGGCGGATGCCGGGACATCCCGGAAGTATGGGGGGACCGGGCTCGGCCTGGCGATCAGCCGTGAGCTCGCGTCGCTCCTTGGGGGGGAGATCCGTCTCGTCAGTACGCCCGGAGAAGGGAGCACGTTCACGCTTTACCTGCCTCTCAAGTACAGCGGTCCGGTCAATCCGCCGGAGACCGCCCAGTCGCGGCCGGCTGCGTCCTCCCAGGTGCTGCCTGCCCTTCCGCATCATCGGGAAGAGCGGATCGTCGACGATCGGGATGACATCACGGACCAGGACTCGGTCGTCCTGATTATCGAGGACGATCCGCACTACGCACGGATTCTTCTCGGCCTCGCGCGGGACAAGGGATTCAAAGGAGTCGTCGCCACCACCGGAAAATCCGGACTCGCTCTCGCCCAACGACACCTCCCGGCTGCCATCTCCCTCGACATCTTCCTGCCCGACATGCTCGGGTGGACCGTCCTCAACAACCTCAAGCTCGATCCCAGGACGCGGCACATCCCGGTCCAGGTGGTCTCGCTCGAGGAGGAGCGTCAGCATGGCCTTGCCCACGGGGCGTTCGCCTACGTGGTCAAGTCCCCGACCACCGACAGTCTCGAGACGGCATTTGACCGTCTCAAGGAATTCACGGTGCCGAGGACCAAGCGGCTCCTGGTCGTCGAGGACAATGACATCGAGAGGCAGTCGATCGTCGAGCTCCTCGACCATGACGACATCGAGCTGACCGCCGTCTCGACCGGAAGAGAGGCGATCGGCGTCCTGCTCGATCGTCCGGTCGACTGCGTCGTCCTCGACCTCCGCCTGCCGGATATGACGGGCTTCGAGCTCCTCGAGCGAATTCATGCCGAGCGTCACCTGCAGGATGTTCCTGTCGTGGTCTTCACCGGCAAGGACCTCTCGAGCGAGGAACAGGCCCGCATCAAGACGATGGCCAAGAGCATCGTCCTCAAGGACGTCCAGTCTCCCGAGCGGCTCCTCGACGAGACGGCGCTGTTCCTGCACCGGATCGTCAGCCGGCTCCCCGAATCCAAGCAGCGGATGCTCGAGCGGCTGCACGGCTCGGGCGAAGTGCTGCGGGGACACAAGGTGCTGGTAGTCGACGACGACGCGCGAAACATCTTCGCCCTCACGTCCCTTCTCGAGAGCGAGGAGATGGAGGTGATCAGCGCCACGAACGGCCGTCAGGCGATCGAGCTGATCCAGTCGACTCCCGACGTCAGCATGGTGCTGATGGACATCATGATGCCCGAGATGGACGGCTTTCAGACGATGAGAGAAATCCGCAGCAAGCCGGAATTCCGGACCCTGCCGATGCTGGCCCTGACCGCGAAAGCGATGAAAGGGGACCGCGAGAGATGCCTCGACGCGGGGGCGTCCGACTATATTGCGAAGCCGGTCGACTCGAATCAGCTTCTGTCGCTGATGCGAGTGTGGCTGTATCGGTAGGAAGAAGTTTTCAGTCGTCAGTGTTCAGCTGTCGGTTCGCCCATGGAGCGCGTCTGAGACCTGCCACGACGACTTGGAAGTCCAACCAGCACGTTCGTCGTTGACGACCGAGAGCTGATCACTGACGACTGATAACTCCCCCATGACCCTCGGCGCCAACGATCCTCGAAACAGCCCTCAGCCCGTTACTCCCGGGCCCTCTGCCGCTGCGCCGCCGATCCAGATCCTGGTGGTCGATGACGAACCCCGGAACCTCACCGTCCTGGCAACGATTCTTGACGACCCCCGTTACCAGATCGTGCGGGCGGAGTCGGCCGAGGAAGCCCTCCTGGCCCTTGTCCGGAGCGACTTCGCGCTGATCATTCTCGACATCCAGATGCCGGTCATGACCGGGTTCGAGTTGGCGCACATGATCAAGCAGCGGAAGAAGACCGCTGGTATCCCCATCATTTTCCTGACCGCCTACTACAGCGAGGACCAGCACGTCCTCGAGGGATATGAGACCGGGGCGGTGGATTATCTTCACAAGCCGGTCAACGCGACGATTCTCCGCTCGAAGGTGGCCGTCTTCGCGGAGCTGCACCGGGCGACCCAGGAGCTCGCGGCGACGAACCGGACGCTGCAGGCGGAGGTGAAGGAAAGGACTCGTATCCAGACTGAGCTGCAGGTCCTCAACAACGAGCTCGAATCGCGAGTCGCCTCCCGGACGGCCGAACTCGTCAAGGCCAACGCCGCTCTCCGCGAAAGTGAGGAACGGCTGCGGATGTCACAGGAAGCGGCCAAGGTCGGCATCTGGAGCATGAACTTTCGCACCGGACGGGCCCTGTGGACCGAGACCGCCTGGAGCGTTTTCGATCCCGAGGCGAAACGCGATTCCGCCGGGAAGGATCTCGAGCCGACCATCGAAAGGTGGCTCTCCTGCGTCCACCCTGACGATCGGCCCCGCGTCGAGCAGACCACGAGGTCGGTTCCGGCCTCGCGCCGTTACCGGGATGAGTACCGGGTGAGCCGGCCGGGCGGGGGCGTCCGCTGGGTCGAATCGGTCGGCGCTTTCGAGGTCGACCCGACAGGGAGCGCGATCGGCATCCGGGGGGCGGTCCGAGACATCACGGAGCAGAAGGAGCTCGAACTCGAGCTGATCGAGACAGGCCGGCGGAAAGATGAGTTCCTTGCCATGCTCGGCCATGAGCTCCGCAATCCCCTCGCTCCCATCCGAAACGCCGTCTCCATTCTCAACAAGCTCGGCAGCAACGATCCCGACATCAGCTGGTGCCAGGAGGTCATCGACCGGCAGTCGATTCAGCTGACCCGGATCGTCGACGACCTGCTCGATGTCTCGCGCGTCTCCCGGGGGAAGATCCAGCTTCACAAGACGCGGCTCGATCTCGCCCTGGCGGTCCGGCAGGGGGTGGAGACGAGCCGGCACCTGATCGATGCCCGCGGTCACACGCTCAACATCACGCTCCCGGCCGATCCGCTTCTCGTCGACGGCGACCTTGCGAGGCTCTCGCAGGTGGTTGCGAACCTTCTGAACAATGCGGCGAAGTACACAGACGAAGGGGGGACGATCTGGGTCGCGGTGGAGTCCGTCCCCAGGCCGGAAACCTCTGCCGGGTCGGCTGCCGTGATCCGCGTGCGGGACAATGGCCGCGGGTTCGATTCCTCAGTCCACGAGAGTCTCTTCAGCCTCTTCTACCAGGTCGACCGGAACATCGACCGTTCGGATGGCGGGCTCGGCATCGGCCTGGCGCTCGTGCGGAGTCTCGTCGAGATGCACGGCGGAACCGTGCAGGCGCAGAGTGCCGGCCGGGGCCACGGGAGCGAATTTCTGGTGGAGGTTCCGTGTGCGGTCGATCCGGCCCGGACCGATGCGGCCGATGATCCCGGAGCGGCGGGAGAGGAACTTTCCGCCGCGCGGGTCCTTGTGGTGGACGACAACCAC
>JAEYWB010000509.1 GCA_023429275.1 Planctomycetota bacterium | reverse complement strand
TTCATCTACGTCCCGAAGGGGGTGAAGATCGACTTCCCGCTGCAGGCCTACTTCCGCATCAACACCCAGAACATGGGACAGTTCGAGCGGACGCTGATCATCGTCGACGAAGGGGCCTCGGTGCATTACGTCGAAGGCTGCACCGCCCCGACCTACAGCAGCGACTCGCTCCACTCGGCGGTCGTCGAGATCATCGTGAAACGCGGCGGCCGCTGCCGCTACACGACGATTCAGAACTGGTCGAACAACGTCTACAACCTCGTCACCAAGCGGGCGATGGCGTACGGCGATTCGCTCATGGAATGGATCGACGGCAACCTCGGCTCGAAGCTGACGATGAAGTACCCGGCCATCTACCTGATGGAACCGGGAGCCCGCGGCGAGACGTTGTCGATCGCCTTCGCGGGCGATGGCCAGCATCAGGATGCCGGCGCCAAGATGGTCCACTGTGCTCCGCACACGTCGAGCCGGATCATCTCGAAGTCGATCAGCAAGAACGGCGGCCGGGCCAGCTACCGTGGGCTGGTGAAGGTTCAGAAGGGAGCCCATGACTGCAAGAGCAACGTCGTGTGCGACGCCCTGATCCTCGACCCCGCGAGTCGGAGCGACACCTACCCGTACATCGAGATCGAGGAAGAAGAAGTCGCGATCGAGCACGAGGCCTCGGTCTCGAAGATCGCCGAAGACCAGCTCCTCTATCTCATGAGCCGCGGCCTGACCGAAGCGGAAGCGAGCGCGATGATCGTCACCGGCTTCATCGAGCCGCTCGTCAAGGAGCTGCCGATGGAGTATGCGGTCGAGATGAACCGCCTCATCGAGCTCCAGATGGAAGGCAGCGTCGGCTGAGACGCCCTGTTCCGTCTCGACAGGAATCGATCTTCACGAACGGCGAGCATGAGCTCGCCGTTCTTTTCTTTACAGAATGTCCTCGAAGCCTCGGCGACTCGGTTGGCTCGTCAGAAATAGAACCGAAGCCCCGTAATCCAGCTGTGCAGCGCGGCGCCTCCGACGGAATAGACGTCGTAGCCGGTGTAGAGCTCCACCCGATGGAACACGGCACCGATTGTGGCTCGGCCGTGAAACAACGTTGCGCCGCCGAGGCGTCCGAGGTCAAAGCTCGACGAGAGGACGACCGGCTTCACGGGGTAGAAGTCCGCCCCGTACGTGAAGTTGAAGCCGAACTCGTCTCCGCCGACGTTGTCGAGCAGGTAGTTCATCCCGACACCGGAGTAGAACTCTGCACGCTCACTCTGGGCGAAGCGAAACACGAGGTTCACGTCCCCTGTGTCGATCGTCTCCTGGCCGGTCGGTCGATCCTCGATGCGGGTGAAGAACTCGGTGTCGAGGCCGAGACGGGATGAGGTGTCGAACTGCAGTCTGCCGCCCAGCGAAACGGTGTCGCCGAGATTGCTGCCGACTTCGGTCGTGAGCCGTGCGGCGAAGGATTGCGTCCCTTCATTCGGGGCCAGATCGATCCGTCCTGAGCGATCGTCTGCGTACGGTCCTGGGGCGAACCCAGCCGTCGCGTCGTACCGGTCTCCGACGATTGTGATTGGAAGCCAGTAGGGGCTGGAGATCGTCATGGCTCCAAGCTTGAACCCAAAGCTCGAGAGACTGTCGTCGTCCTCGTCGTCGAAGTCCGGGTCCGAGAATGACCAGATGGGCTTCTTGTCGGAGTCGCAGTGATCGTCCTTCTCCTTTGCGGGAGCCGGCGGCGCAGGCTCCTTGACCTTCTTGCGGACTGAGCCGATCCAGCCGTCGCCATGCGCGAAGCTTCCGTTCGCCAGGAAGGCGAGGAGGACAGACGCCAGGACGTTGGCCCTTGTCATGTTGGCGGACGTGTCGGAAGCCCTTCGCGTGGCTTCGTCGCGAAATGCCGGGGAAGGGGACTGATCCCCGCGAGGTCAGTCTTTCGGGGGGGCGTTGTAGCCGGTCTGGCGGACGCCGTTCTCTTCAGGCTCCTTGACGCCGGAGCTCGGTTTCATCGCCCCGCTCACGCCGAGGAGTTCCGGGTGACGGGCGATCCGGTCGCTGAAGATGCGGGCGTCGGCGATGATCGGCTCGAGGTTATTGAGCAGGGTCACCATGGCCGCGGTCGAGCGGTTCAGGTTGTTGTAGAGGTCGGGGTTCTTCGAGAACTGCTGGAGAGTTCCGTTCTCGGTGTTGAGGTTCTTCGAGAACTGGTTCAGCTCCGTCAGGAGGGCCTCGAGCTGACCGAGGCTGCCGTCGAGCTTGGCGACCATCGAATGACTCTGCTTGGCGAGCGGGTCGGTGGCGGCGTTGATCTTCTCGAGGTTCTCGCTGACCTTCTGGACCGACTGGCGGGTCAGGGCAATCGTCTGCTGGGTTTCGGTGACGATTGCCGGGAGAGCTGCGATCGTCCGCTTGAGATCCTGCTGGACCTGCGGATCGGCAAGGAGCGAGTTGGCGGAGGTCAGGGTCTCATTGGCCGCTTTCATTGTCGCGGCAAACGATTCGAGACCCGCCGCGGCCCGCTCGATGACGTCGTCCAGCTTGCCTTCCTTGGTCTCGAGCAGGGTGTTGAGGTTCTGTCCGACGGACCGCCACTCCTCGCTCGTCTCGTTGAACGAACTGAGGGTCTTGCTCACAGTCAGTTCGAGCTTGGCGAGCGAGGCGAGCGGATCGACCGGGGCGAGTCCGCGGAGCTTCTTGTTCGGAGGGATGAACTCTCGGCTCGAGCCCGGCGTGAACTCGATGGTCGCGTCGCCGAAGAGTGACCGGGTCAGCGCCGCCTTCGAGTCCTTGCGCAGCTTCCGCTCGGAGAAGATGTCGACGATGCAGATGACCCCCGGCTCCTCCTCGCTGATGACGACATCGCGGACCGTTCCGATCGGCAGGCCGTTGAGCTGCACCGGGCTGCCGGGGCGGACCCCGGGGGCCTCTTCGAACTGAATCGCGAGCGCGTAGGTCTCCTGGAAGTAGCTCTTGATGTTGCCGAAGTGCAGAACCAGGATCACGCCGCAGAACAGCGCGATCAGCGTGAACATTCCGACGCGGAACTGGAGCTGTTGTTCGTTCATGGCGGGGTTTTCAGTCGTCGGTAGTCAGTGTTCAGTCAGGGGCCGGGCTTCAGGCCGCGGCGAGTTCCGTCAGGCGGTCGCGGGCTTCACCCCGGACGAACTGCGAGACACGGTCGTCCGCCGAGTCGTACGCCTCTTCGGCGGTCCCTTCGAAGATGATCTGCGGCTCATCGGGCTCGAGGCGACTCAGGGGGTAGAACATGACGACCCTGTCCGCGACCTTCCGGACGGTGTGCATGTCGTGGGTGATGACGAGGCTCGTCATATTGTTCCGCAGGCCGGTCTGCAGGATCAGCTCGTTGATGACGTCGCTCATGATCGGGTCGAGACCAGTCGTCGGCTCGTCGTAGAGCATCACTTCGGGATTCATGGCGAGGGCGCGGGCGAGAGCGACACGCTTCCGCATCCCTCCGGAGAGCTGGGCCGGCTTCTTTTCCGCGATCACGCCCAGGGAGAGTCCGACGTCCCGCAGGCGATCCGCGACGATCTGCCGGATCTCGTCTTCCCCTTTGCGGGTATTCTGCCGGAGTCCGAAGGCGACGTTTTCGTAGACCGTCAGGCTGTCGAAAAGTGCCGCCCCCTGGAACAGGTAACCGAACCGCAGCCGTTCGCGGTTGAGCTGCTTGGCGGTGAGGCGGTCGACCGGCCGCCCATCCCAATGGACGGTCCCTTGCGTCGGCTCGAGAAGGTTCATCAGCAGCTTGAGGGTCACGCTCTTGCCGCATCCGCTCTCACCGATGACGACAAGCGTCTCTCCGCGGTGAAGATCCAGCGAGATGTCGCGCAGGATCGCCTGAGTCCCGAATGTCTTCGAGACCTGGCGAAGCTGAAGAATTGGAGGGTGATCATCCATGATCGTTTGGGGAGTCGTCAGTCGTCAGTTATCAGTAGTCAGTCACATGTGGGACTAGCCGGATGAATCACTTTACTGACGACTGACGACTGACGACTGACGACTGA
>JAEYWB010000590.1 GCA_023429275.1 Planctomycetota bacterium | reverse complement strand
CCGGCGACAGAGGGAGGGCGTTCCCGGCAGGGGACGACGGAAGCGATGGCGTCAGGTCCATGACGGGCATTCCGAGAGGACGAAAGTCGACAGAGAAGCGGCCACCGGATCAGTCGGATCATACCCGAATTCCTCGGCGGAACCACTCGTGTCAGCAAGACCCACGATGGCTGCGCGAGCGGCGCGGCGTCAGCCCGCCGGTCCTCACAGGACGTCATTCCGAGAACCCGATCACCAACAGAATCTCGCCGATCTGGCCTGGCCCAGCCCGACAATCGTCACGACGACACCCAAACCCGCTCAACGAGCGTTGGCGGCCCCTGTTCGAAGGGCGTAGACTGGCGATACTCGCATTGCCAGCCGGCTCCTCTGGCCTCAGCTCGTCAGTCTGCGGATACGAGGTTCTCCCATGCGCCCCGCTCTCCTCGGTCTCCTGTGCTTTGCCGTTCTCACTCTTCGGGTCGACGCGGGCGAACCCGCACGCTGGTCGAAGCAGTTTCCGAGAGAGGAGATCGCCCCCCGGTTCTCGACGGCGACCGACCCCGCGGCCGGCGAACTCCTCGTGATCGAAGCGACCGACTCCCCGGGGAGTCAGGGATGGTGGTCCCGGACCGAACGAGTGACCGGCGGAACGTATGTCCGGTTCCAGGCGTTCTATCGGGGGATCAAGGGCCCCGAGGCCCGGCGATCGGTCCTCGTGAAGCTCCACTGGCGGGACGACGCCGGACGAAAGGTCCGACAGGATGCCGACGTGGTGACATCGGAGCTGAAGACCTACACGCCGACCGCCGAGGCGGAGCACCCGCCGACGCTCGGCACCGTTGATGGCTGGACGGAGATCGCCGCGGTCTACCGCGTCCCGTCCGGGGCGACGCAGGCGATCATCGAGCTCCATTCGCAGTGGGTTCCGAAGAGCCGTGTCGAGTGGTCGCGCGTCTCGCTGACTCCCGCGGAGGCCCCCGCGCCGCGCAAGGTCCGGCTGGCGACGGTCCATCACATCCCCACCGGGAAGTCGGCGGCCGCGAACTGCGAACAGTTCGCTCCGCTGCTCGAAGAGGCGGCGAAGCAGAAGGCCGACCTCGTCGTCCTGGGTGAAGTCATCAACGGAGTCGGAACGGGTCCGGCCGACAAAGTCGCCGAGCCGATCCCCGGCCCGAGCTCCAGCGCGATCGCCGCACTGGCGAAGAAGCACAATCTTCATGTCGTCGTGGGGCTGTTCGAGCGGGACGGCACGCTCATCTACAACGTTGCGCTGCTCATCGGGCCTGACGGCGAGATCCTCGGCAAGTACCGCAAGGTGACGCTCCCGCGTGAGGAGATCGAGCAGGGGGTGTTGCCCGGAACGGAGTATCCGGTGTTCGACACGAAGCTCGGGCGCATCGGAATGATGGTCTGCTACGACGGCTTCTACCCCGAGCCGGCGCGGGAACTCTCGGCCAACGGTGCCGAGGTGATCGCCTGGCCGGTCTGGGGCTGCAACCCGCTGCTCGCGGCGGCCCGGGCCTGCGAGAATGGCGTCTTCGTGGTGAGCAGCACCTATTGCGACCGCTCTCTCGACTGGATGGTCTCGGCGGTCTTCGACCCGACGGGCCACCAGCTCGCGACCGCCGAGAAGATGGGAACGGTCGTGACGGCGGAAGTCGACCTCTCCCGCCCCGTCCGCTGGCCGAGCCTGGGTGAATTCAAAGCGTCCATTCCCAGGCACAAGCCATTGCCGACGAAATAGTGTCGCCTTTCGCTCCACGAAAGGACGCAGCCTTGCAAGCTGCTGGTTCGACAGAGGTCTGATCCGCAGCCGACCGCCCGTAATCGCCCTCTCGCGGCGCGAGAGGCGACTTTTTGAGAGGTGTTTGATGCTTTCCACCTCCTGGCTGCTGGTGGTTCTGACACTGAGCTGGTCGGAAGCGGCGCTGGCTGCCCCTCCCGCAGGGAAAGAGAACGCCGCCGATGTCTGGTCCGCCGTCCCTGCCGAGCCGGACTCGGTCGAGACCGTCAACGCCCGGCTCCGGCAGGCGATCCGCCCCGAGACCAATGCGGCCGTGATGCTCGTCGCCGTTCTCGGGGAGAACGAGATCCCGAAACCTGTCCGTCCGGAATTTCTCCGGCTGCTCGGACGCGACCCCCAACTCGCCGGTGGGCCGGTCCTGCAGTCGATCGACGCATTCGCGCGGTCGAAGTCCAAGCTGCCGTGAAGAAGTCCGTCGTCGGTGAATCACATCGATGTCGATCGAGAGACGCGATTCTCCAGGTCCCGCGGCTGAACCGGCTTCTCCATCTCCTGCTTTCGGATTTCGGCGTGGAGCTCATCGACCAGGGCCCAGTTACGCAGCCATCGAGCCTTGGCTTCTTCCCCCAGCCGGTCGAGATGTTCCGGTCGCCGCAGGCCGTCGAGATCGGGGCAGGTCCGGACGAAATTCATCCAGAGCTTGGCACGGAAGCGGCTGGCGGGTTTGCGGGCCGCGATCCCGACGACGTTGAGCTCCCTTTCGAACCAGCGCTGCGCCTCGACATCCCACTTCTTCAACAGGGCGTCGGACAACGGAACACGGTCGACATCCTGGCCGGCGACGCACAGCGCGACGCTCCGGAGGCCATTGAGGCGGTGGCTCGGAAACCCGATCTGCTTGAGGGTCAGTGGAAAGAGGGAGGTCAGGCCCGTCGCGCCCGAGATGGCGGATCCCAGCGTCGAGTCCTGTCCGAAGTCCTGGTAGAGCGTTGCGGCAATGAACGCCCTTCGCCGATTGAGCGCCAGTTCGGCAACGGGGATTGTCCAAAGACCGTCGCTGACGCGGAGCCGCTTCCAGACCTCATCAGTGGAGTCAGTCTGAAGGATCTTGTCCGCCTGACCGAAATAGGTGGAGTAGGCGGCGTAGACCGCTTTGACAGGGAGCCCATACGCGAATCGCATCGTCTCCACATTGGTCAACCTGTCGCCGATGGCCTGCGCCTCGGCGAGGTTGCCGCGGAGGAGAGAGAGATACATCTGCAGAAACAGTCCGCCGGCGTGGTCGGGACTGATCTCCAGCGCTTTTCGAGTTCGTTCCTCGGCGGCGGCAAAGTCGCCGCCGGCCATGCGGACGATCCCGCCAAGAGAATGGAGAAGGATACGCTGATCGCCACTGAGTTCCTCACGGGACAGCCTCTCGAGCTCCCGTTCTGTCAGATCGAGATCCCCGTCGAGAAAGGTGGCCAGGACCTGGAACATTTGAGAGACCATCACATCATTCTGGGCAAACGGGTGGGCGCTGAGCTGCCGAATGGACTCCGCCGCCTGAGGGAAACGCTGGCTGATGATGTGGTCGAACGCACGAAAAAGGTCTCGCGCGAAGGAACGCGAGTCGGTCTCGTCGATGGAGGCCTGATCGAGATTGAACGCCTTGGCCGTACGGTGGGCCTCTTGCAGCCGCCCTTCCATCAGGAAGGACAGAACCATTCCGTCCTGGGCGATCCTGTAGCCGGGAAACCGGGCGAGCGCCCGCCGGAACAGTTCCCGAGCCTCGGAGGCCCGACCGCCGACCGTCACGTGCAGGATCCCAAGGTTGCAGAGCGCCCAGGCGGCGCCGGGGTCGATCGCCAGAGCCTTCTGTAACCACCACCTGCTCTCGATGTGACGACCGCTCTTTCGAGCAATGACCCCCATCAGGGTGAGTGCGTAAACGCTGTCGGGATGGATCGCCAGGGCCGCCCGGGCGCATTCGGCCGCCTTCTCGAGGTTGGCGGAGTCCTTGTAGATGACGGCCGCGATGATATGGCCTACGTAGTCGCCACGGTGCTGGTCGCGGATGGCTTCGAGCATCCGGAGGCCGCTCTCTTTGTCGGCGGCGCGAAAGGTCCTGATCCAGAAGCTGACGCTGTGGGGCGCGAGGGCGTCGGCCGTGGGAGAGAAGTTGCCCTCCGTGAAGATGTCAACGGTTCCGTTCCGGCTCTTTTCGAGAAGCTCCGTCCTGGCCTTTCCCTCTTCGCCGAGGATCCGCGTCGCCAGGTCGGTCAGATCCGGAACAGTCTCGACTTTCGAGAGGAAGAGGCCGCAACTGTCGAGATCGTTGGCGATCTCCCTCCGCAGCCCCGTCGGGAAGAGCGAGAGCTCCCTGACGATCTGGTCCTGTGTGTCGTGAGAGAGCGGTTGTCCGAGTTCTCGAAATGCCGCGTGAAGAGCCTCCTCGACGATCGACAGGGCGGGGGCGAAATCGTCGACGATCGACGCGTTGGCTTCTGCCGCCAACCGCATCTGCCGGAGGAACCGGGACCAGCGCTCCAGCGTTCCAATCCTGGTCCGTGCCGCGGCGAGCCGCGGGGCGATCTCATTGGCGTACCGGTCCCCTGCTTCGCCCGCCTCCGCGGCCGAGTGCGCCTGCTCGAGGATCGAGGCGCAGCGCCGCCAGGTGATCAAAGAGCTGTCGAGATCGGCCTGGGAATCGAGAGAGACCGCGTTTGCTTCCTCCTCGATCGCGGCCGCCGCCAGAAGTTTCTGGGAGATCTCGCGAGAGGTCGCTGTCAGCCGCTCGCGCCGA
>JAEYWB010000312.1 GCA_023429275.1 Planctomycetota bacterium | reverse complement strand
CGGGAGAGACGGTCACCCGCTTCGCGATCGACTCGCAGGAGGTCGAAGACGAGAACCAGGCGGGAAACCCGATCGCCATGAACGTCCGCTGGCTGAACTGCCGGCTCCTGCTGGGGGATGAAGAACTCTCGGGCTACGAGACCCTTCCGATCATGCGGCTGCGGCTCGGCTCGATTGCCGAAGCCCCGCCGGAACTCGACCCCGAATACATCCCGCCGATCCTCGCGTGCGACGCCTGGATGCATCTCCAGGAACGGATCCTCGGGAACATCACCGACCAGCTCGGCAGTCTCGCCGACCAGCTCGCGAGGAACATGCTCGACCGCGGCGTCGCTTTCGAGAGCGGCCACCGCGAGGACCTCGAGCGGATCTTCAAGCTCCACTCGCTCAACACGGCGCTCGGCTACCTCGTCAACCTGCCGTTCGTCCGGGGGATCCACCCGCTCGAGGCCTACATGGAGCTCTGCCGGATCGTCGGCCTGATCTCCATCTTCCTCCCCGAGCGGAGGATGCCCAAGGTCCCGATCTACGACCATGACGATCTCGGCGGCTGCTTCTACGCCGTCCGCCGGCTCCTCGATATCGACCAGGAGAAGGCGCGGCGGGCCTACATCAAGCGGCCCTTCATCGGGGCGGGGCTGCAGATGCAGGTCCGGCTCGAGCGGGAGTGGCTCACGCCTGGCTGGACCTTCTACATGGGGGTCGAGTCGAAGCTCGCCTTCAACGAGATCGACAAGCTCCTCACCGACCGGCTCGACCTCAAGGTCGGGAGCAGCGACGCGGTCGAGAACATCTACCGAGGCGGCAAGGGGGGGGTGAAGGCCCGTCCCGAGGCAGCCCCTCCCCGGGACTTCCCCGGCGCGGGATGGACCTACTGGAAGCTCGACCGGGGTTCGGAAGCGTGGCAGTCGGTCGAGAAGACGCTGAACCTGGGGATCCGGTTCAACGAAAAGCAGGTCGTCGGCGGGATCGACGGCGAGCAGACGATCCAGGTCCGGACCGACCAGGGGCAGCTCGCGGCGCTGTCGTTCGCCCTGTATGCCCTGCCGCAGGGGTAGTCATCAGTCGTCAGTTATCAGTTTTCAGTCAGAGGCTGACGAAATCCCGCAACTCGAAGTGACTGCTGACTGATAACTGACTACTGAAAACTGACAACTCCACCATGAGCCCCGACTTCGCCACTCCCGTCAACCGGATCTTCGATTCGGTCCTCGACCTCGTCGACCGGATCGAGAAGCGGGAGCGTCCGGACCTGACGGAGGAGAAGAAGCTCATCCGGATGGACCTCGACTCCCTCGGAAGCGCGGTCCCGGGAAAGGCCGAGACGCGGCCGGACGATCTCGTCCTCGCGAAGCGGGCCCTGATCTACTGGGTCGATGAAGTCCTGACCTTCGCCACGCCGGAGTGGAAGGACATGACCCTCGAGTTCGACTACTTCGCCGAGAAGAACCGCGCCTGGCGGTTCTATGAATACGGCGAGCGGGCCGCCCGCGTCAGTTCGTCGGACGTCATCGAGGTCTGGTACCTCTGCCTCGTCCTCGGCTTCGAGGGGGACATCGGTGAAGCGTTCCGCGAGCATCTCCATCAGCCGGTCCCGGGGGTCACCGGAACTTCGGACGAGGCGAGGAAGGCGTGGGCGAACGAACTGGCGAGACTGATCCGCAAGCCGACCCTTCCCGAACTTACCGGCGAGCCGCTGAGCGGAGGAGTCGAGCCGCTGACCGGCTCGGCCTGGCTGCAGACGATGGGAGCGTGCCTGTTCGTCGTGACCGTCGCCTTCGTCGTTCTGACGGCGATCTACCTGAAACTGCGGCAGTCGTGAGGAAGTCGTAAGTTTTCAGTTTTCAGTTATCAGCCAGGCAGGTCCAAGCTCTCTGACTGAAAACTGATAACTGACAACTGATAACTCTCTTAGAACTGCGCCCGGGTCAGGCGATTCGTGCCGCCGAAGTACCAGTTGAACAGCAGGCGGAACTCGCCGTCGAACGCCTGGTCCTGGCCGCCGCCGAGCGGGACGACATACCCGAGCATCAGCGACTTGTCCTGGCCAAGCATGAAGTTCGACCCGAGGACCGCGTTCACGGTCGAGATCGTCTGACGTGTCCCGATGTTGGCGTTCACACCGTGGACGACGTCGGTCGGAGAGAGCGTCGTGTTGTAGTGGATTTCCGCCAGGAGCGCCGCCCGCGACAGGAGAGCGTTCGGATCGGCCGAGCGGTACATCCAGTAGCCGGTCCCGAAGCTCGCGAACAGGTAGCTCGGATCGCGGAGCGAGCCTTCGCGGACGAGGTTCAGACCGGGATCGGTCGTGTAGACATCGTTCGCGGTCGTCGGGACGTCGATCTGCAGAACGCTCTGGCCAAACCACCGGTCATTGGGCGTATACGTCGCACCGAGGAAAGGGAGCAGGTGGACCGACTTATTCTCGATCCGGTCGAGAACGGCGTTGAAGTCCGGACTGTAGACGATCAGGTCGTCCGCCGTCGGCAGCGTCAGTCCCAGGCCGCCGGAGAGGGCGAACTGATCGTTGCTGTAGAGGAGGACCTTGAGGAACCCGGTGACATTGCCGAGTTCGTACTGGTCGGTGTTGTAGCCGTACACCTGCAGGCTCGGGACGTCGAAGGAGGTGTCCGAGCCGAGCGTCCAGGCCATCGGAACGCGGACTTCGAGGGACATCATCCCGTCAAAAAACGTCTTCTCGATCCCCGGGACGATGCGGTTGACCTCGACCCCGCCCGGAATCAGGTTGACATTGTCGAAGTAGTTGTAGCTGATGAAGACGCGGTCGCGGGGAATCGGGCTCGACGCTTCGGCGAACTTCGTCACACCGACAGCGCTTCCTCCCTGCGGGATCGAAACCACCCCCCCGGCCGGAACGCTCTGGATCTGAATACCGGCGCCGCCGAAGAAGTCCCCGAGGAACGCAGGGACGTTATTCTGGGCGGTCAGGGCTCCCTGGCCGGCCGAGAGGCTTCCGAAGTTGCCTCCCGATATCGGCTGCGGCGAGGCCGAAGCAAAGGGAGCGGGCCGGGCACCCATCTCGCCCGCCGGAGAGAAGAGGGCATCCGGGCTGAGTCCGCCCGGCGTTTCAACGCAGGGCCCCGGCGCAGCCGGTCCACACGGGACAGAGACAGACGAGGTCTCATCGACCCCGAGCGCGCTGTCGAACAGGGCGCCATCGACATCGGCCGCTTCCGCGGCGATCGACTCGCCAGCTCGTGCAGACATCGGTGACGCCGCCCCGAGGCCAACGAGACTGGCGGCAAACAGCGCTCGGAAGACCTGCGAAACCGAGTCAGTCGGCATGATGGCCCCTTTCGATCGTCCTTGAAAAGCGCCGGGACCCGTGACTCTGGTTCTACGCGAATGGATCTTCGTGCAGTAACGTCGGCCGCGGGTCCGCGGATGCAGTCCATCGCTCTGCTAGTGCTTTGACACACGAAGGATGTTGGGTTGCGTCCATTAGCCGGCGGGCGCTAGCCCCCGGTTCGAACCGGACGCTAGCGCGTTCCGGCTAATCGAACGAACCCCAAGTCCTGGCTGTGCCAAAACACTAGAACAGGATCCGGTACTCGAGCCGGAAGAGGTCGCCGTAGAACTGCTCGTTCGTGACCGGGATGCCGAAGCCCGCGTAGATCGAGTGCTTCTGCATCATCGCCGGTCCAGGAGCATCGCCGAGCCCGATCCGGACACCCGGCTTGACGTTGACGATCGTGTCCCCCGCGGCGCTGCTCTGGCCGTAGATCGGGCTGAACTTCTGCCCGTTGAGGAACGTCCAGCCGACGACTTCGATCGTCGGCATGACGGTCGTCTTGCGCCCCTGGTGGAGGATGTAGGCGAGGCCGGCCCCGTACTGCAGGACATCGCTCGCGAAGTCCGACCCGCCGATCGGCGAGAACTCGCTGAACTGGCTCTGGAAGAGCCACTTCTGCGAGAGGCGGCGGTAGTACAGCAGCGAAGGCTCGATGCTGACGTGGTCCGTTCCGAGGCCTTCTTCGGACTGTCCGGTCGGCAGGTAGGCACGAACCTGGAAGGTCAGGTATTCATCCGGTTCCGCGATGAGGGCGTACTTGAAGCCGACGTTCATGTCCGCGAAGCCGGACGTGGTGCTGAAGGCGGGAAGGCCGGGCAGCGAATCGTAATCGACGAACCGGACAGGCAGTTCGCCGAACAGCGAGAACCGGCGGTTGAAGGCGTATTCGAAGTAGCCCCGGATTTCCTGGTAGTCAACGCTGGTGTTGAGACCGCCAGGGCCGGCGGCATTCGGATCGACGCCCGCCTGCCGGAAGCAACCGCACTTGGCGTAGAAGTATTCGCCCCGGTCCGGATAGGCGTTGTTGCTCGCCACGTCGTACCGCAGGCGGAACATCGTCGCCGGCGCGACGGGATCGAGGTATCCCCCCGGCATCAGGGCCGCGACGTTGGCCTGAGCCGTCAGGGCCCCCTGGCCGGCACCGAGCGCGCCGACACCGGCATTCGAGAAGACCGAATCCGGGCTCTGCATCGGCTGCGGAGCGGCGGGGTTCGGTGGTGAGAACGGAGTGACCGACGGATCGGCCGAGGGATCGCCGAACGGTGTCGTCGACGGGACGGCGGCAGGAGGATTGACGCACGGGAACGGCCCCGCGGTCGAAACCGGCTGAGCAGGCGGCTCATCGGTCGCGAGGACGGAGTCGAAGAGCTCTTCTTCGGCCGCCGTGAACTGGATCGAGACCGGGTTATCCGAGATTCCGGTGCCAATCTCGTCCCCCCGGGACGGCGAGCCGGTCAGGCCCGCGGCCGAGAGCACGAGACTCAGGC
>JAEYWB010000088.1 GCA_023429275.1 Planctomycetota bacterium | reverse complement strand
GATGGACGTGAACTCCGCCAGCCTCGCCACCGAAGACTACCTCTGGGCGATCCCCGACATCCCGGGCTCCGAGCGGGTCGATATGGCGCAGTGGCTTCGTTCTCAGGGCCGTCTCCGGGCCCCGGTCGCCGAGCTGCCTCCGGTCCGGCCGACGAAGTTCTCGAAGGGGCCCCCTCAATCTGAGAAGCCAGGCCCCCAGGCCGAAAACGAAGCGGCTGCGGGTGGCTCCCGGACGGTTGTGGAGTCGGAAGAACCGATCGGCAAGCGGGACCAGGAGAATCCCTGGGCCAGGCGAAGCCGTCCGGCGGAAGACGATGAGGCCGAGCGGACAGCCGAGGCCGCCCCGCTGGAAACGATCTCCCGGAAACCGCGTCCTGCCGGCGCCCTCTGACGACCGGTTTGATGCTGTGTCGTGTCCCCGGCTGTTCCGCGCTGACCGCCGTCCGGGGATCGATCGGCTGTTCCCGATTTGACCGAGGCTTTGCCCGCCTCGTGATCGCAGGGCCGTTCGGATGGGAAATTGTCGCGATCCCGGCATACAATCGTCCACGTGGCTCAACGCAACATTCCGCACGGTCGCCGTGACGAGGCGTGAGAGTCCCTGAACTGATGCCGAGCGGTTCCGGGAATGATCCCCCTTCTACGCTGCGAAAACCTTCCTGATCTACCCTCCAAGAACCGTACATGCCGACTGTCCTCGTCATTGACGACGATTCCGCTGTCCTCCACATGATTCAGCGTTCGCTGAGGAATCTCGGCGTGGAGGTCATCACCGCTCAGACCGTCGACGAGGGGCTCAACTCCCTCTCCCGTGGTGTGGACGTGGTCCTGCTCGACATCATGCTGCCGCGGATGTCAGGCATGGAGGTCTTCCAGCGGATTCGCGAGTACGACCACCGCCTGCCCGTGATCTTCATTACGGCCGATGCCGGCAGCGAGACCGCCATCGAGGCGATGCAGCGGGGGGCGTACGACTACGTCGCCAAGCCGCTCGACCTGCCGAAGCTGAACGAGCTGGTCCAGAAGGCGCTCGACACGCGGCGGCTGATGAACGTCCCGGTCGCCGTGCCGGTGCGGGACGACGACAAGTCCGATCCGGCCAGCGATCTGTTCGTCGGCCGCAGCCCGCAGATGCTCGAGGTCTTCAAGGCGATCGGCCAGGTCGCCAAGCAGAACATCACGGTCCTGATCCGTGGCGAGAGCGGAACCGGCAAGGAGCTCGTCGCGCGGGCTCTGTACCAGTTCAGCGACCGGGCGACAAAGCCGTTCATGGCGGTCAACTGCGCGGCCCTGCCCGACACGCTGCTCGAGTCGGAACTGTTCGGCCACGAGAAGGGCGCGTTCACGAGCGCCGACCGGCGGCGTATCGGGAAGTTCGAGCAATGCAGCGGCGGGACGCTGTTCCTCGACGAAGTCGGAGACATGTCCCCCCTCACGCAGGGAAAAGTCCTGCGGCTGCTGCAGGAGCAGCGGTTTGAACGAGTCGGCGGGAACGAGACGATCGAGACCGATGTCCGGATCATCACCGCGACGAACCAGCCGCTGGAACAGATGGTCGAGTCGGGAGATTTCCGAAGCGACCTCTTCTATCGCCTCAACGTCGTGACGATCACCCTGCCGCCGCTGCGAGCGCGGGCGGGGGATATTCCGCTGCTGCTGCAGCACTTCCTTTCGATCAGCCGCAAGGAACTCAACAAGCCGGAGCTCGAAGGGATTTCGCCCGAGGCTCTCGAACTGCTGCTCCGGTACCCGTGGCCGGGCAACATCCGCGAGCTGCAGAGCGCCGTCCGGCAGTTCGTCATCAAGGCGACGACCCCGGTCATCGTTCCCGACTTCCTTCCTCCGATGATCCTGGGGACGGAGAAGCGTCCGCCGATCGCCCCCGCGGCGGTCGATTCCGGGGTGACGAGCCCGGCGGCAACCGCTGCACCTCGTCCTGAATCGCCCCAGACGGACGGCGTGGCGTCGGGAGGAGGACTGCAGCCGGCAGACCTTCGTTCGTTCGTCGACTCGCGGCTCGCGGCCTCTTCGAAGAACCTCTACGCCGAGACGCTGGAGATGATGGAGAGGTATCTCTTCACGCGTGTTCTGCAGGAGATGGGTGGAAATCAGAGCAAGACGGCGGAGACCCTCGGCATCCCCCGGGGAAAGGTCCGCGACCGGATCGCCACATTCCACATCTCGCTCGACAAGACGGTCTCCATCGAGGACGAGTCGGGCGACTGACCGTGTCGCGGGACGGAAAGCTTTCGAAGGCGGGGGCCCTCCGTCCCCTCCACATCCTGCGGAGGGACGTTGCCGGTCGAGACCGCTGATCGCAGCCACGTTGGCCGCCGTGGCCAGCCCGTGCCGACTGATGACAGGGCTGCTCCCGTCACTGGACTCCCGGGACGCGACTCCGAGTGAGGAAGGATGCCTGGTCCTGGATCGGGCGTCCGTTCGACGGCACGGGGGACCGCGTTACTGGGGGGCCGTCCTGGGGAGGACGCTTCTGGCGGCGATGAAGAGGATCACTCCCGCCAGAGCGGTCAGGCAGGAGCGTCCGAGGATGTCGCGAAGCAGGGCCAGGTCCCCCACCGGCAGCCGTTCGAAGATGCGTCGGGCCGGTTCCGCCGTTCCACGGAAGAGAGCTGCGAGCGAGAGCGTCAGGAGAAAGAACGCGGGAGCGGAATCGAGCCGTCCCTGGATCCGGATGGATGAGAAGAACCATCCCAGGACTGCCCCGAGGGCGAGGCCGATGCCCAGCGGGCCGTTCGAAAGGGCGTCCGACAGCAGGCCGATGATGGCACACCAGAAGACGGCCCGCGTTCCCGGCACCGTCCAGACAGCCACCGCCGCGACCACCCACAGCGGTGAAACCGCCAGGTCGCCGACCCGTACCGCCGGTGCGGTCTCCAGGACGAGGGCGACGTAGGTCAGGACGAGCAGGATCATCGTCAACGTTTCGTACGCGCTATCGAGGGGAGTTCGAAACTTCGGGACCGGGCTGCATCGACTGCGGGCCGGTCTGAACACCATTGGGCGGTCGCCGTGAATTGCGATTGATCCGGAGGACCGCGACTTCGGAAACCTTGCGAAGCTCGCACGCGGGAGCGACTTCGATCTCCCAGTGGGCGGCCCCGGGAGGGAGCTCCGCCCGCGTCACCTTTCCGAACAGGAACACCCCCGAGTCGGGCGATTGCCGCAGGGGCGTCACGACGAGGTCGCCGACGCGAACCGGCTCCGTCGCGCCGACGAAGTCGAGCCGGCAGCCGGCCCCGGTTCCGCAGAGGATCCCCGACGCTCCCTCGACGGCCGTCTCCTCCGTCTCCCGGAGGAGCTGCGCGTGGCCGCGAAACTGGGGCGACGTCAGCGGTTGAAGTGTACTGGTCCAGGATCCCACAACGCCGATCCGGCCGACGACGCAGCGGCCGGCCAGCACGGGCTGATCCGGCTCGATCCGGAGGTCGGTCCCGAGGTCGATCACGGGATCGCTTGTCGCAAGAACGAGCTCGTCAGCGTGCAGCGCGCGGTCGCGTCCGCGATCCAGGACGGGCCGCCACCGGTCGGGGCCTTCTCCCTCCCAGGACAGGATCCTCGCGCCGACGGCTTCGGCGGTGAGGAGCGGCGGCGTCGCGCGGATCCTGGACGACAGTCCTTCGTGAGAGCGGGCAGCCTCGAGATCGGCCGAGAGCGTCGCGGACCGGGTCTGCCAGACCAGGGCGGCCCGCCGGAGGTCTTCGACTTCATGTTCCAGCTCGGCAACGCGTTCTTCGCCCCGTCCCCGGCGGCTGTCGGTCTCGATCTGCCAGCAACGCGAGAGAGAGTCGACCGAGACGGCGAGCGCCGTCTGCCCCGGTGCCGCGAGATCACGGAGCACCCCGCGAAACCGCTGCGTCGTCGAGGAAGGAAGGAGGCAGGCGGCCGCCCCGGCGAGACTGAGCAGCACCGCCATCCATCGTCCCGGCGATCCACCTTCGTTGTCAGACATCGAGGCGGGCCTCGTCAAAGGGCGGGAGCGATCCCGCCGTGCCGAGGAGTCTATCGCTGCGAACGGCTCGGCAGCGGAGGAGCGACACCGTCGTCCTTGACGGAGACCTGGGCGCTGGCGGGGCGGAGCTTCGGATCCATCGACTGGGCCTGTGCGATGTCGGCACTCGCCTGCTGAATCTCTCCCCGGCCCTTGCGGACTTCGGCCCGCGCGAGATAGGCCTGTGCAACACGCGAGTCAAAGCGGTGCGCCTGCTCGTAGTCGGCGATCGCCGCGTCGTACTGTTTTCCCTGGAAATAGAGGTCTCCCCGCAGCGAATATGCTTCGAGGTCACCCGACTTCGCGATGAGGGCGGAGCAGGCCTCGATCGCCTCGGCGTGCTTCTCCTGCCGGGCCCAGACCATCGCCTTGCCGAGGAGGGCGGGGGCGTGGTCGGCACGGCTCTTCAGCGCCCGGTCGAAGTCGGCCAGGGCTTCGGCGAACTTGTCTTCCAGGAGCAGGTGTCGCCCTCTGGCGACCCAGGCATCGGCGTCGTTCGGGTTGCGGGCGAGGTCGCGGTTGAACTTTGCGAGGGTCGTCGTCCACAGGACGTGTGCCTCGTCGCGGGCCGCTTCCGATGTCCGGCCGAGTTCCCGGAACGCCATGGAGCGGAGCTCGTAGAACTGGGTATTCCCCGGCTGCAGGGCGATGAGCTTCGAGAAGTCGGCCGCCGCGAGGTCGTACTTCTTCAACACCAGGTACGCCTGTCCGCGGTTGATCAGTCCGTTGACGTAGTTGGGATTGATACCGATCGCTTCGTTGAAGGCGGCCACGGCTTCGTCGGTCTTCCCGCCTTTCATCAGCGCGAAGCCGCGATTGTTGTAGGCATCGAAGTACTTCGGATCGAGCTTCAGGGCGTAGTCGAAGTCCTTCAGGGCGGTCTCGATCTCCCCTCGCGCGATCCGGACGAGGCCGCGGTTGTTGATCGGCTGGGCGTAGCTCGTATCGAGGCTCGTCGCCCGTTCGAAATCGGCGAGGGCCTCGTCGTATTGCTGCTGCTGGAGGTAGAGATATCCGCGGCTGTTGAAGATCTTCGCGTTATCGGACTGGAGCTTCGATGCGGCCGTGAGATCCTCGATGGCGAGAGTCATGCGGTTGGCCGCGGCCAGCAGGTTGGCCCGCTGGAGATAGGCGTCGACGTAATCCGGCTGAGCGCGGAGCACCTGGGTCAGCACCAGAAGCGCGTTCTGGTAATCCCGCTTGGTGATCAGGTCTCGCGCAAGCTTCAGGCCTTCTTCAGGCGTAATCTTCTTTGTCGGTTGCGCCGGAGCCGTTCCGCCTGCAGGCCCCGCTGCCGTAGCGGCCGGGGCTCCCGCGGCCGCCGCTGGCTGTGCCGGAGAGCCGGCATCGGCAACCGTTCCGGGAGCGCCTGATGGGGGCGTTTCAGGGCTCGATGTCGGAGTTGCCGCGGTCGTGTCCGATCCCGAGCCGCATCCGACAAGGGGGATCAGCGAGAGGAAAGCAACGAGGCAGCGAATCGAACGCATCACATTCCGTCCCTGGAGGTGTGTCCGGCCTCAGGCAGGAGATTCAGGCACGAGGACGTGAGGTGATGCCTCGTCTTCCGGCCTGCAGCCTGCCGCCTGCAGCGCGATCAACTTCTTATCTGGGAACGAATTCGGCAGTCAATGCCGGTTTGCGGTGGGAAGCACGGCAGGTTCGGCAAGATCAGTGAACAGGGTTTGCTTCTCGGAGTGTGGCGATCCTGCGACGAGTTCCCCGGAATCTGATGGTGTCCATCAGGCCGATGGCGGAATGTGTGCCATGCCGCGCGGCCCTCGGGACGATCTCCCAAAGGCATGGCACGCGGGGAGATGTGGACGAAATCAGCGACGTCCAACTGTCCCCCGTCCGGATCCGCAGTCACGACGGCCCGCATCTCTCGAAAACCAAGGGATTCGGGTTCCTCAGGAGAATCGGAACGGGTTTCGCATCGACTTGTCGAGGTCGATGTAAGAATTCCGACAACCTGATTCGCACACGAAAGACCGGCGCAACCTCAACGGCCGCCTGCCTTTCGCGTTCGAGATCGTCACAACTGTTGGAGGTGCAGCGATGCCTCGAACTGCCGCACTGAATCGACTGTATGAACGGTTACTCGCCCACCGGGATGAACTCCAGCGGATGCTGGTGAACGATACCGAGGCGACCGGGGATCTCGGCTTTGGCTCGAGCGACCTCGGTGACCTCGCCATGGATGACAACGAGCGGGAAATCCGGTCGCAGCTGGCGTCGCTCGAGAGTGACGAACTGATCCGCATCGACCGGGCCCTGAGAGCCCTGAGGAGGGGGGATTATGGACGCTGCGAGCGTTGTGCACGCGACATTCCGATCGCCCGCCTCGAGGCGATGCCGCATACCCTTCGCTGTGTCCGCTGCCAGCAGACCGCCGAACGGCCCTTCCGCCGGCGGTCGATGAAGGCGGACTGGGAATCGGCAGCGGCGATCGAACGGCGCGAATCGGAGCGGGAGCTGAACCTCGACGAGTTCGATGTTGGTGTCGACGGGTAAGCCGGAGAGAAGCCAGAATGGCGACGCTCGTTCGGAGAACGGGCGAATGAGTTCCAGGGAGGGAGCGTGGATGCGATCAATCGCCAGTCAACATCCTGATCGCGGGACGCGTGTCTGGGTCACCTGCTTCTCTCGCAGGGCCCTGGAAAGAGTGCTTGCAACCTTGCTAGCGGTCGGCGCGGCGGCTCCGCTCGTTTGTGCCCAGGAGACTCCGCTGCAGACCGCCGCGGTGCCGGCCAGCAGTGCCGCTGCGGGAACGACCTCTGCCTCGGCGACCATTCTCGATGAAGCGGGGCGCCAGCTGGCGCGCGTGGCGGCGGCCGTCAAACATACCGTCGTCCACATCGAGAGCCGCCGCAGCGGACGAAACGGCGCAGTCGAAGAGACCGGCTCCGGCGTGATCATGACCAGCCAGAGGTTCGGCGGGTTCTTCGTCGTCACGAACCGGCATGTCATTGCGGGAGCGGGAACGAGGAGCATCAAGATCCGTCTTCCCGACCGGACGGTCGTCAATCCCGTCCAGGTGATCGAGGACGAGGCGACGGATATTGCCGTCCTTCGGCTTCCTCCAGGCCAGCATTCAACGGCCCGCTGGGGAGACAGCGACAGTCTCGACATCGGACACATGGTCCTTGCGGTCGGCAGCCCGTTCGGGCTCAGCCAGTCCGTGACCCTCGGAATCATCAGCGCCAAGGGGCGGCGGTCTCTCGTCCTGACCGACAACGCGTACGACGTCATCAACCAGGACTTCCTGCAGACCGACGCGGCCATCAACCCCGGGAACAGCGGCGGCCCCCTCGTCGACCTGACCGGCCGGATCGTCGGTATCAACACCGCCATCGCCTCCCAGGGGGGAGGGAACGAAGGGATCGGGTTCAGCATTCCGGCCAACCTGGCCCGGTATGTGGTCGACCAGCTCCTCGAGCATGGGCGGGTCCGTCGAGGGTATCTCGGGGTCCGGCTCGACGAGGAATTCGACGAGCAGGCGGCACTGCGGTTCAACCTCGATCGCAAGCGAGGGGCTCACGTTCTGCAGGTCTATCCCGAGACTCCCGCTTCCCAGGCCGGAATTCGCGAAGGGGACCTGATTCTCACGTTTGACGGCATCGATATCGAGGACGAGAACCATCTCATTCACCTCGCCAGTCTCACGGCGATCAACAAGACTGTGCAGGTGCTCGTCATCCGCGGAGGACGTCGGACTCCGTTGAACGTCACGCTCTCCGAACGCCCGCAGGCAAGGCAGGCCGCGCAGCAACGAGGGACGCAAACCCGCCCAATGACCTTCCGGGTCAGGCGGCTGGACGAAGGCCTTGCGGTGCAGATCGGATACGCCCGTCGAACAAGGGGACTCCTTGTCACGCAGGCTCCGGCCGATTCGGAAATCCGGATCTATGACGTGATCGAGGAGGTCGCCCGCAAGCCTGTCGCAACGGCCGACGAACTGGATGCCGCTCTCGCCAACGTCGGGGCGACCGATGACGTCCTCCTCAAGATCCGGCGGGTCACCGATGGCGAAGTCGTCACCCAGCTCGTGATCTGGCGACGTCCCGCTGAGTCCAGGGCAGACGAGAGCCGCCAGGATTGACATGGAACTCGCGCAGCCGCCGTGCACCTCGTCGTGACGCCCCTCGACATCACGGCGTCGCCTCTCATCCACACGTTGTCGAGAGGCACTCGAGCATGAGGCTTTTCGGCGACGCTCCCGACTCGACGAACTGCTGACCTATGAGGGTCAGCACGAGGTGGTCGCCGCTCTGCCGGACCAGACGGTAGCCAACCAGTGTCCTGGCCGCCTTGGATTCCCACGAAGCGGCGACGACTCCCTCCGCTCCTCCTCTCGCGACCCGATCCAGCAGCGCAAACTCATCACCCAGCAGAACAATCAGCGACATGGCGGCTCCGAAGAAGGGGGAATGCCATCGCCAGGCCGCGACTTTCGTGCCGTGCGATCAACATCATGATCGCGGGCCCTTGCGGAGGGAGCGGTGATGAAAAGGGGCAACGCCCGTGTTACCGGAGCAACCAGCGCCCCAGGTTGAAGTAGAGCAACAGCGTCACCATGTCGGCGGCCGCAAGGGCGATTGGGCCGGATGCGACCTGCGGGTCGCGGCGGAACATTCTGAGGAGATACGGCAGCGCCACGCCCAGGGCGGCCGAGGCGGTCACGCCTCCGGCAATGCCGATGCAGAGGCACAGCCCCGCCCGGAAACTCCCTTTCCAGACCAGGGCCGCGAGCCCGGCGATCAGCCCGCACATGGCGCCGAGAAGCAGCCCGACGACCAGTTCTCTCCCGACGCTTTTCGACAGGGTGTCCCACGTCGGCCGGCGGCCGTGCATTGTCTGGAGGGCGAGGCTGACCGACTGCATCGCGACCCCTTCCGCCATGCCGGTGACCAGCGTGATGAACGGCGTCACGAGGACCAGGGTGGCGACATCGGAATAGGCGTCCGCGATCAACGCGGCGATCATTCCACCGACGACGTTGCACATCAGCCAGGGGAAACGCTTCCGGGCGGCGAGGACGGACTTCCTCTGCTCCGCCTCGCTCAGATAGACCCCGACCAGCTGGAAGAGGTCCTCCCCTTCCTGCCGCTTCTCCAGGTCCTCGAGCTCCTCTGTGTAGAGGTCGACATCGACCAGCCCGATCAGTTTTCCGGAAGAGCTGACGACGGGAAAGGCGAGCAGCCGGTGGAGGATGAAGAATTCGCACGCGTCGAGGACGGTGGCGGTTTCCGGGACGGAGACGACGGGACTGATCATCACGTCGGAAACCATCGCGTCCCGCCGCGCCCGCAACAGCCGGCGGGTCGGGATGACGCCGAGCAGCTTCTCGTCCGCATCGACAACATAGAAGTAGACGACGCGGCCCCCGATCTCCTGGCCGGCAATGATGTCCAGGGCTGCCGCGATCGACAGATCGGACCGGATCTTCGTGGGATCCCGACGCATGTGCTTCGTGACCGGATCCCCCAGGATCTGCCGGACAGCGGACATGCGAACCTCCTGAAAATCTCGATGGAAACCAGGGCCGGCGAAGCGGCAAACAGGGCAAAAGAGGAACTCTCGGGCCGATTCCAGCCTCCACCTGTCCTCCTGGCCGACCCTAGTCGGTCTGCTCGAACGAGGCAACCGCCGCTGCCAGCGGTTTCAATATGCAATAGAGCATTCTGCCCGACCATAGGCGGGCGGAGGGACACCAGACAGGCAAAGACCTGACGACCGCCCGCGAGAGCGCACGGCCCGATGAGAACAGCTCTGGCCAGAACCGGCCCGAACGAAAATCGTCTGGACGGACCTGTCCGGGCGTCCTCTATACTGTCGCCGAGCTGCCGGACCGACTCCAGCGGCCCTTTCCATGGACGGAAAGCCAGTGGACAACTTCAAGCGTCTGTTCCCGTTTCTCTACCCGCATCGCCGCAAGCTGATCGCGTCGATCCTTTGCGGGCTGGTGGTCGCCGCGTTGTGGGGGGCGAACCTCACCGTGGCGTTCCCCGTCGTGCAGGTGCTCTTCGAGAAGAAGAGCCTGAACGAGTACGCCGACGAAACGCTTGCCACTGCGTCGGAAGAAATGCGGACGAGCGAAGCTCGAATCGAGGCGATCGAGGACGAGATTCGCAATCTCGAAGGGAAGGGCCTTTCCCACGATCACGCCGAGGTCGTGGAAGCCTATCGCCGGAAGGTCGTCGAGCAGGATCTGTTCAACCGTTCGGCCCGCGCACATCGGAGCGCGCTATGGTTCCGCGACAACATCCTGCCGCTCGTCCCGCGCGACAAGCTCAAGACCCTGATGGTGATCTTC
Source organism: Planctomycetota bacterium (assembly GCA_023429275.1). Lineage (GTDB taxonomy): Bacteria > Planctomycetota > Planctomycetia > Planctomycetales > Planctomycetaceae > Planctomyces_A. The sequence goes on along the minus strand of JAEYWB010000088.1, from coordinate 1,762 downwards.
GGCCTCCTGCTGGTCGCGACGGCGTTGAAATGCGTTTTCCTTTACCTGCAGGAAGTCCTGATCGGGAGCGTCTCCGAGCTGGTCGTCATCGACATCCGCAAGCGGATGCTCCGTAAAACGCTGCGGCACGACTACCAGTCCCTCTCCCACGAGGGGACGGCCGGGCTGATGTCGCGCTTCACTTACGACGTCGAGCAGCTCTCGACGACCATCTCGCTCTTTGCCGGCAAGCTCATCCGCGAGCCGCTGAAGTGTCTCGCCTGCATGATCGGGGCGCTCGTCATCAACTGGCGGCTGACGCTCCTTTCGCTCCTGTTCGTTCCGCTGCTGGGGCTGACGATCCATCAGTTCGGCGTGCTCCTCAAGCGGGCGAGCCGGCGGGTGATGGAAAGCATGTCCAAGATCTACAAGGTCCTCGAGGAGACGTTCGACGGCGTGAAAGTCGTCCTGGCGTTCAACACCGCTCCGCGTCACCGGCAGCAGTTCGCGGCACAGTCCCGCGAGTACTACCGGACCGCCATGAAGGTCGTGAAGCTCGACTCCCTGACCCGGCCGATGCTCGAACTCCTCGGGCTCGCGGCGATGTTCATCGCCCTTCTTCCCGGTGCCTACCTCGTCCTGCGGGAGCGGAACGCCATCTGGGGGATCAAGCTGTCGAACGACGTCATGACGCCCGCCACCCTCGCGACCCTGTATGCGATGCTGGCGGGGATGCTCGACCCCTGCCGCAAGATGTCGACGTCGTTCTCCCGCGTGAAGAAGGCCAACGCGGCCATCGACCGGATCTTCCAGCTCATCGACGGCCGCTCGAAGGTCCCCGAGCCCGCCGCTCCCGTCCCCTTCCCGGAAGGCTTCAAGACGATCAGCTTCCAGAACATCACGTTCCGCTACAGCCCGAAGGACGGGGGACTCTCCCGCGAGACAGTGCTCGACGGCCTGTCGCTCTCCGTTCAGGCGGGAGAGGTCGTGGCGGTGGTCGGGGGGAACGGCTGCGGCAAGTCGACGCTGCTCAACCTGCTGATGCGGTTCTATGACCCGCAGGCCGGGACGATCCGCGTCGGAGACGTTGCGATTCGCGACCTGAGCATCGGCCAGCTACGCCATCACATCGGCCTCGTTGCCCAGGACACGATTCTGTTCGACGACACGATTCTCGAGAACATCCGATACGGCACCCCGTCCGCAAGCCGGGCGGAGGTCGAACGGGCGGCCGAACTCGCCCACGTCATGGCATTCGCGAAGCGTCTTCCGCTGGGGCTCGATACTCCGGTCGGCGAGAAGGGACGAGAGCTCTCCGGCGGTCAGCGACAGCGGATCGCTCTCGCGCGGGCGATCCTGAGGAACCCGTCGATCCTGATCCTCGACGAGCCGACCTCGGCCATCGACGCCGAGAGCGAAGCGCTCATCCATGAGACATTGAAGTCGTTCGTGCAGGGGCGGACGGTCTTCCTCGTGACGCACTCGATGACCGAGAGCCTGCTGCGGTTCGTTACGCGGATCGTCGTCCTCTCGGGCGGCCAGGTGGTCGCCGACGGCCGCCACGAGCAGTTGATCGAGACCTGCCCGTTCTACACCCGGCTCCTGGAAACTCCCTCGAGACTCCCGGCAATTCGGTCGCGCGAGGCGGCGTAGCCCTTTCCTGTCCGGCCACGGACGTCAGTTCGTGCGTGAGGCGTGCTTCGCGACCTGTCGTCCGCGGCAAAACTGATTTTCCACTCCGATCGCCTTTCCGCGAGGCGGAGCCAGCCTGCGACTGCTAGCC
>JAEYWB010000080.1 GCA_023429275.1 Planctomycetota bacterium | reverse complement strand
ACCCCGATCTGCTTGATGTTGTTCCGGCAGGTCGAGGCGCGGGCCGCCTCCCGGGCCTGTTGGACGGCCGGCAGAAGGATGGAGACGAGAACGGCGATGATGGCGATGACGACCAGCAGCTCGATGAGGGTGAATCCACGGCGTTTCATGTCTTGGCTCCCGAAGAGAATGCAGCAGGGGGGAAACAGATCTCTTTGACGAGGGGCGACGAAGAGAGGGGAAGGCAGTCAAACCAGTCGAAGACATTCACGAGGAATCGCGCCTCCGATCCCTCGTCGGCACTTCCGCGGACCTGTCTCGTCACTCAGTGGCGGCGGTGCTCAACCGGATCCCCCCTTCCAGCGGGAGCCGCAGGGCCTCCGTGAAGCGGTCGAACGAGTTGGCATCGCAGATCAGGAAGATCACCTCGGCCACTTCGTGGTCGGAAAAGTGCGATTTCAGGGCCGCGACGTCGCTGTCGACGATCGTGTGCGGAGCCGAGGTGAGCTTGCGGGCGAAGGCGAACGTCGTCCGCTCGGCCGCCGTGAAGCCCTCCTCCTTGCCTCCGATGGCGAACAGCACGTCGTCGGTCATGCCGAGCGCGCCGAGCCTGGCCCGGGCATGAGCCGCGGCGTACCAGGCCCGGTCTTCCCGGGCGCAGACCCACGGGATCAGCGCTTTGAGCTTCGGATCCAGGCGACCGTCACGGGCGAGCGCCTGCCGGTGTTTCCAGAGACGCAGCGCCGACTGCGGGAAGTACGACGCCACCTGCACCCAGGCGGGAGGAACGATTCCGGGAGTGTCCGCCGCCAGGATCTGCTGCGCCACTTCAATCCTCGGGAGCTTCACCGCGGCAGTTCGTCCCCGGCAGGCGGCCATGGCCTCGAGCGCCTCGGACTGCGGCTCCCAGGCGGGACGCGGGACATAGTCGATCGGCGCGACCTTCGTGCGGAATCGCGACGCCGCCTCCGAGGTCGGCGTATCGAGCTGGCGTGGTTCGTCGGGATTCGACGAACGGTCCTGCGGAATGCCGGTCGAGTCGGTCCAGCGGTTCGTCGAGTTGTTTCCGGCCAGGGTCTGGACGATGTCGACGATCCGCTCGTCGGAAAAATGCGCCTGGAGCGAGCGGATGTCCGCCTCGTCGACGAGATGGGGGGTGAGGGTCACCTTCCGTGCGAACGCGATCGCCGCCTGCTCAGACGCGGGGAAGATCGACCAGTCGGCGTCGAGAGAGGCGATCTCGTCATCACTCATCGTCCGCCGCAAGGCGAGCTCCTGGTGGCCGAGGCAATACTGGCAGTCGTTCGTTCGCGACACGATCCAGAAGAGCTTCTTCCGGAAGACGTACTCCGGACCGGACGACCGGTCACTCATCGACAGGCCCCCCCCCGGGGGAGCGGCAGCAGCGGGGGCGGGCACGGCGCCCGACCGCGTCCGTCCGCCGGAGGAGGAGGACGGGCCGCGCGAGGCGAGCCAGGACTCCGGCAGGTAGAGCGACCGCAGGCGGCCGTTGTTCGCGGAGCGCTTGCCGGCGGCAATTTCCTCGGGCGTGAGGCTCGGAAGAGGGATCCGCGCCTCGCGGTTCTTGAGGGCTTCGATCTGCGCCTTCATCTCGGGACGACTGGTCATCAGGCGCGGGGAGGGCTCATCGCCCCGGGCGGACGTCCCCGCCATCGCAGACAGCAGCGCGACAGAGAACCAGTGACGCATCAGCAGCATGAAACACCTCCCGGAAGACCGGAGTGATAAGGTCACAAGAAGCAGGAGAATGGACAGATGTCCGACGCGCGGGCGCGGAGGCCTGCGGCCAGCGAAAGCACGAGCTGTGGCAATGGCCCGGTGATATCCGGGAGACTCGACCCGAGGTCAGCGGCGAAAGACCGTGACGACCGGCGATGTCCCCACGATGTACAGCACCTTCGATCTGGACTCTTTTCCCTTGTCGTCCTTGAGCGTGAGCTGAACCGGGACGTGGAGGTTCGTTCCGTCGTTCTCTTCACCGGGAAGGAGTTCGAAGGCCGTGAGGGCCTTGCCCGCGTCCCAGGTTTCGTCTCCGACGATGATTCCCGGCTTGAGGTCGGCGGGCTTCTTCCCCTCCTTCCACGCCGTCAGCGCCGCGGTGCAGGACTCCCGCGCCTTCTCCGGGTCGAGCGACAGGCTGCGGGCCCCCTTCTGGCATCCGGTCAGGGCCGCCATGAGTGCCAGCCACACCCCCCAGCGGGCGGTGACGGAACGTCGCGTCTTCACGAGTGCACTTCCGAGGGGGGAGCGGAGAGCGGTCAGGAAACCCATGACTAAAACTCCCCGACGCGTTCTTTTTCCGCCCGGGTGCCGACCGCCCGCCAGGTGGCGAGGTCGATGGTCGAGCCGATGAACTTCACCGAGCCGTCGCCGAGCATGGAGTTGATCCCCCCGGTGTGCAGGCTGTTCGCCGTTCCGGCCATGCGGCCCGGCGGGAACCGGCACGAGCGGCCGTTGGGGGGCTGGGAGTGGTAGTAGTAGGTGATCTCGTTGTCGGCCTGCAGCCAGGGGGCGCCGACGTTCGAGACCCCCTGCTTGGAGAGATCCGTAACGTCCGTCGCGTTGCAATCCCTCAGGACGTCGTCCGGCGTCAGCGGGGATGTGCCGGGGCGATAGGTGTCGATGTCCGGCGAGCTGATGCCGTTGCTGCCGTCACCCGTCCGCTTCTCAGACATGAAGACGGTGTTCGTCGCGCCGTCGATGATGTCGGCGATGCGCGTCCTGCTGCTGTTGTGGAACGGACCGTTCGGCATCGGCAGGCCGTAGTTGGGATCGCCGACCACGGTCGACGGCAGGCCGTTCAGGACCCCTGTGCCGGAATTCGTCCAGTAGTTGTTGCGTCCGCCGAGGGAGGCGGGAAGCAGGTCGATGTCCGAAGGGCACCGGAGCGTCGGCAGCTGCACCATCCGGTAGTCGAGGTTGTTGGCGTGGCCGGGGCTGACGTTGAAATCGATCTTGTTGAACAGCGGCGCCTGGTCGAAGTACGGCAGCATCCGGGCGTGCGGCGAGAAGCCGTTCCCTCCGCTTCCGGGCGGGAAGACGCCGAATGTTTCGTGGTAGCCATGCAGCGCGATTCCGAGCTGCTTGAGATTGTTCTTGCACTGGCTGTTGCGAGCCGCCTCGCGGGCCTGCTGCACAGCGGGGAGGAGGATGGCGACGAGCACGGCGATGATGGCGATCACCACCAGCAGCTCGATCAGGGTAAATCCGCGACGTTTCATCTTGGCCCTCCAGGGGCGGCGCTCGATGGGCGAATGGTCAGGGTGGAGAGGGATGAGCTCTTCGCGCATTCACAGGTTCGCCGCGACTGAACTCGCGAGAACGGTGGAACGGGAGAGACCCATGCAGAACGACGACACGGTCAAAGCGACCGGCAGATCCGCGGCAGAATCCCGATGTGCAACCGGGGCCCCGCAATGATTCGCACGCAAGAACCGGCGCAATCAGGGAGGGACGGGTATCGGGGGAGCGTCGTCTAAGCCCTGGGAGGCCGGAAGAGGCGGCCACTTTCGAGGAGCCGTTTCAGCGCGACTTCAGCCCCGGCCACGCCAACAACCTCGACTACCGGATGGTGCAGCTGCCGACGCTCCGGTGCCCTTCGGACATCGAC
>JAEYWB010000056.1 GCA_023429275.1 Planctomycetota bacterium | reverse complement strand
GCGTTCTTCATCGCGAAGTGGACGAAGTCGATCTGTCCGGTGGAGGTCGCGCGAGGCCGGGGCTGGAGCCGGACCGCGCGTCGAGCCGCGGTCTCGGCCATGGGGGAAGTGGCGACGACAGTCCTTGCCGAGACCGAGGCTCCGGCCCGCTTCCCGGCCGCGGGGAGAATGTTTCGACGCGGCATTTCGTGAGAGCTGTCCGTCCCTTTCCTCTGCCGCGGCAGGCTCCCGTCGGGCTCGGCCGGTGGCGCCACGACGACCGGGGCGCTCATCACCGGACGTGAGGGGGGAGACGCCGGGTGCGGCGCGGCGGTCGGCCTGGCCAGAGCGGCCATTCCCAGGACGCGGGCGAAGATCGCGGCATGCGCGCTGCGCCACTTGTCGTCCCCGAACTCGACCAGCCAGGCGGCCAGAGCCTCGGCCACTTCCGATGCCTTCTGAAAGCGGTCTTCAGGGCGTTTCCGCATCATCCGGTCGATGAGGACCGCGAGTGTCTCCGGGACATCCGGACGAACGCTTCGGATCGGCGTAGGCGGTTTCGTCTGATGGGCGAGCAGGCGCTGAACCAGCGTTCCTTCCGTGAACGGGGGACGCCCCGTGAGAGCAAAGTACAGGGTGCAGCCGAGGCTGTAGATGTCCGCCCGCTCGTCAACGGCATGGCTGTCGACCGCCTGTTCGGGGGCGAGGTAGTCGGCAGTCCCCAGGACCTTCTCGTCGTGCTTGATCGTGAGAGATTCACCTTCCGTCTCGCGGAAGAAGCGGGCGAGCCCGAGGTCGAGGACCTTCACCGTCCCGCGGGAATCGATCAGCAGGTTTCCGGGCTTGATGTCCCGGTGGATCAGCCCGGCCTCGTGGGCGTGCGCGAGCCCTTCGGCTGCCTGCCGGACGAGGTCGACGGCCTCGATCACGGAGAATCTTCCGCGGGCTTCGAGCGTCTTCTCGAGGTCCTTGCCGTCGACGTACTCCATGACGAGAAAGTGGATCTCGTGGCCGCCGTCGACGACCACATCCACGTCAAAGGCCCGGACGATATTCGGGTGGTCGAGGGCGGCGACCGCCTGGGCTTCACGCTGGAACCGTCCGAGGTAGGAGGTGTCCTTCACCTTGTGCGCCGGAAGAACCTTGATAGCGCAGCGGCGCTTCATCATGGAGTGCTCGGCGAGGTAGATGGAACTCATCTCCCCGCGGCCGAGCAACTCGAGGAGGCGGTATCTCCCGAGAAGGAACCCCTTGAACTTCCCCTGGAGCAGCTTTTCCGACTGCCAGCGGGTGATGAGGCCCCGACGGATCATCCTGTCGGCGAGGGCGCCGGAATCGGAGATTTCCGCCCCCTCCCTCTGGAGTTCGGCCATCAGGGCGTCGATCCGGTCGCTGGCGACCAGGCCGCTCTGGCGGATTCCGGCGAGAAACGATTCGGCAGTCAGTTTCAGAGCCATGACGTTCGGTCCATCAGAGGCGGGCGGCAAACGAGCCGCGCGGCAATCGCGCTAGAGCGAGAGACTCCGGGACCGGGGGACCCTTTTGCACCCCCTCGCGAGCGGAAGCGGGAAATCCCGGCGTTGCCGGATTTCACCATGAAGAAGCACTGGAAGCGTCGTTACAGATGGAATGACCCGATGGCTTGCCTGGGGGCGGAACGGGTGATGCGGGGCGAAGTATCAAGTGCCAAGTATCAGGTACCAAGTATCAGGTATCAGGGGAGTCCAGGTGCCGGCCGCTTCGTGATACTTGATACCTGATCCTTGTTACTTCGAAGTTGGCCCTTCCCTCTTTCACCCCTGCCCGTCGTCCACGATGTCCTTGGCCGAGAACGCGACCTCGATCAACGTCGTCACGCCGGCGCCCGCCTTGCCGAATCCCTTTCGCATGTGAACCCGCCAGAGCAGTTCTCCGGTCGGAAGATCGAGTTCGGGAGTCAGGGGGATGAACGTCTCGAGTGTTCCCCCCGGGGGGACGTCCACATTGAGCTGCTGGCCTTTGAGTATGTTCTTGTCGGCGTGATCGTGCGTCATCACATACCCGACAGGACGCCGGTCGGCAGCCGTCGTCACGACACTGTTCGTCCGGAAGTGTTCGGTCCCGGGGATCCTCGTCTTCGAGAAGACGAGGTACTTGTCGAGGGGAGGGATCGGCTGGTCCTTGGAAACGTTCCGGAACCGGAGCCACAGCTTGACGACCGGTCCTTCCGGCAGAAGCGTCCAGCGTTCCCCGGCCGGATGCTCAAACGTCACCATCCCCCGAGTGACCTTTGTCGCCTCGACCTCGAGGTTGCCGAATCGTCGCTTCTCTCCGAGTTTGAGCTGATGGCCGGGAGGAAGGTTGATGTTGGCGTCGAACGTGCTGACTTGGCCGACATTCAGCGTCCGGACATCCGGAAGGCTTTCGAGCCGCTGCTCGTTCACACTCCGGTCGTTGAGCCTCTTCCAGAGGAGGCCGGCCGCCACCGTCGAGAGCACCGCATAGCTGATGAGAAGCAGTTTCACGAAGTCCCGCTTGGGAGCGGCGGGCGGAGAGGGAGGGCGATAGCCGGACGAGGAGTCGGAGGTCGTCGAGGTCGTGTCCGTTGACCAGGGAGACTCGTCGGCGAGGGCGGCCCCGGCCACGGCTCCCCCCGCAAGGGCACCGATCCCCGCGAGGGCATCCTGGTCGTCATCGCTGGAGACCGAGGGGGCAGCGGGATCGGCTTCCGATCCTGGCAGCGCCTCGGCGGCTGTTTCGAACGCCGGTTCCGTCGCCCACTCCTCCGAGGAGGCCGTCTCTTCAGCCCCCGCGAACTCCTCGGCATGTTCCGATGTCCCGTCTCCTTCGCCAGCGACGGCGAATTCGGTTCCGGCCGCCTCCTCTTCCGCGACGGAATTGTCCAGATCCGGCGTCGAGAGGAGTTCTTCATCGCCCGACGAAACGGTCTCTTCCTGAGGCATGCCCCCCCATTCGGAGGCCGCGGCGCCAGGCTCCTCATCGGGCGGCGAGGTCGAATCCTGTTCCGCCTCCGCAGCGGAATCCTGAGCTGACGCTTCCGATTCGGCGATGTCCTCTCCCACTTCTTGCGGCGCTTCCTCCGGCTCCTCGGCTGCCGCATCGGCTGTCGGTGTCTCGGCCGATTCCTCAGCCGCCGCGGCCTCCGAGTCGGTGAAGACCCGCTCGCCCCGCATCAGGTTGGGAGTCCCCTCGGCGGAAGTGGTCGGCGCAGTGCGGACGTGGTGATCGAAGATGGAGCTTCCCGACGACATCTCCTCGGGAGGGGGCGAAGCCAGTCCGAGTGCCGAGTCGCTCCCGACGACCGATTCAGAATCGCCTCGTGGCGGATTGGCGGAGGGATTGTTCGGATCGTGCGGGTCAGAGGTCATTTCGCGTCAGGCAGTCGTCAAAAGAGCAGATTGAGCCGGGAGATCGGTCGCCGGAGAAAAGGTGATTCCTTCCCCGCTATCCTGCCACGAGACCTGGGGAATGGCAACCGGCCGATCCTCGCATCACGCAAGCCGGCGCAAGGTTCGCCTCGCCCGATGACAGATGCGCCGGGTGGCGTCCGTCGGCGAGGCCGCGAGCCACTCTTCGCAGAGTTCCTCCACCCATGCGGGATGAGACTTCGAGGCGTCGTTCAACCAGTTCGCGACAGAGTCCTGGACGTACTTCGCCGGGTCGCTGCGGAGCGGCTCGAGGATCATCCGCCCTGTTTGAGGATCTCGCTTCAACTCATCGAGATGGGCACACCAGACCCCGCGGGGACGAGTCATTTCGCTGGCGAACCGCCTGACATTCGCCGACCGGTGCCCCGTCCAGCTCACCAGCATGCCCAACGCCGTTTCGAGATCGGCGGCGACCGCAGGGCGCAGTGCCAGCCAGGCCCACTCCCGAACGCCTGAGTGCGAATCGTCCGCCAGTCGCTGGACCAGGTGGAGCTTGCGGCCGAGCGGCAGCGGGGCCGCCCCGAGCATGTAGGCGGCCCAGCCCCGGACGGTGTCGGAGCGGTGCCTGGCGAAGTGCTCCCAGCGGGCCATGCCGAATTCGCTCAGCAGCCACTCCCCGATGAACGCCATCCGCCGGGTGATTCCGACCGAGGAATCGAGCGCAGTCTCGGGTGGGAGAGGGCGCGGTTCGGGCAGCGAGCAGGCCAGCAGCCGGCGGAAATCGATCGCGAGACCTTCGGCGAGGGTACGGGTCTCCATTTCACCGGCATTGAGGGCCGCGAGGTCGTGGGGAGAGATGTCGGCCATGCTCCTCGCTCCCTTGCGGCTCTGCGAGGCAAGGACCTGTTCGAGAAACGCGGCAGCGCGGGCATAGATTCCCGGCGAAGTGCTCTCGCGCGGACCGGCGACGTTCAGCGTTCGAATCCCGTGGGTCGCGAGCCAGGTGCGGACCCTGGCGACGGCCGCGGTGGAAGAGCGAGCCAGGTTCAGCACCAGCAGGGGCCGCTCCATCTCGGCCGCGAGCTTCTGCGTGAACTCCGTTCCCGCGCCGAGGAGACCGGTGTGCAGGATGAGGGTGGCATCGCTGTCACGGACGTTCCATCGAGTCCGCTGCGTGTACTGTTTCGACGGAGTTTCCTCGAGGGGGTAGCGGTCGGAAAGCGGTCCGTCCTCGGCCCGGCGACCGAGCGGGCACCAGCCGCCGCACGGAATTCTGCGGCGCAAGGCGACATCGAGCGCGGCGCGGTCGACGCCTGTTTGCCCTCCGGAGACGATCCTCTTCACGGTCATCTGGCCGATCCTGCTATACTCAATTCCGACACAACGGAAGCGGACCTTTGGGGTCTCTCGTCGGTCCGCACGACAAATCTCTTCTTCTCCGGCGATATGACTTCAATTCAATACACCGGTGACGCGTTGTGGGCACGAATGGATAGGGCCGTGGAAAAGATTCGTGAACGTCTGACGAGAGCAGCCCATGCGCTGCATCAATCCGGAATCTCTTACGCGATTGTGGGTGGCAATGCTGTTCGAGCCTGGGTCGTGCAAGTGGATGAGGCCGCCGTTCGAAACACTCGTGACGTCGACATGCTGTTGCGCCGGGAGGACCTTCCCCGGGCGATCACTGCGCTGGAAAAAGCGGGCTTCGTTCACCGGAGAGCTGCGGGAATTGAGATATTCCTGGACGGTGCCGATGCCAAAGCGCGTGACGCCGTTCACGTCGTCATCGCAGGCGAGAAGGTGCGGGAAGAATACGTCTTGCCGCTCCCTGACCCGGCCGATGTGGTCTGGCTTGAAGACCTTCCCGTGATATCGCTCGAAGCGTTGACGTGCATGAAGCTCAACTCGTTTCGAGACAAAGACCGGATGCACCTTCGTGACCTGCTCGACGTCGGCTTGATCGATGCCTCCTGGAAGGACCGATTGCCCGGTCCCCTGGCCGAAAGATTGCAACAGCTGCTTGATGACCCGGACGGCTGAATGCACTCGTCACCTTATGCCGGCTTCTTCTGGACGCGAATGACACGTCCCGACCCCGTCATATCGTTGTGGACCACAGGAGCTTCGTAGATCTCCGGCTTCGCCTCGAACAACGCCTTTGCGGCGGGGATCTGCTCGGGGCTCAGTTCGAACAACAGCTGGCCCCCCGGCTTCAGGAATCGTGGCGTCTGTTCCGCCAGAATGCGGATGACGTCGAGTCCATCGGCTCCCCCCGCAAGGGCGGCCCGCGGCTCGTGCCGGGAGATCTCGGGCTCGAGGCCCGGGATCTCGCCATCGGCGATATAGGGTGGATTGCTGACCACGAAGTCGAACGTCGTCCCGGCGGGGACGGGCTCGAAGAGGCTCCCCTGAAGAAACTCGATCCGCTCGCGGACCTGATGTTTCTCGGCGTTTCTCTGGGCGGTCGCGTAGGGGATCGGTTCCAGCTCAACCGCCGTGAGCCGGGCCGCAGGAAGATTGACGGCGAGCGAGACGGAGATGCATCCCGATCCCGTGCAGAGCTCCAGGATCGAAGGGGATTCCATCCCTTTCGCCTGAGCCAGCGTCTCCATGACGAGCGTTTCGGTGTCGGGGCGGGGAATGAAGACCCCGGGGCCGACTTCGAAACTGAGGCTGAAGAACTCGCGATGCCCGACGAGATAGGCGACCGGCTCCCGGTTCGCCCGCCGTTTCACGAGATCCCGCATCGTTGCGCGGACCGCGTCAGTCAGGACGTCGTCAAACTCGGTGTAAAGCTTGATTCGAGGGGATTTGCGGGCGTGGGCGAGAAGGATCTCCGCATCCAGACGCGGTGTCTCGCTTCCATGCTCCTTCAGGTAGCCGGTCGTCCACTCGAGAATGCGACGGACTGTCCAGGGATCGGACGTGGATTGTCCGGGTTGGGAACCTGCGGCAGACACTCATCCTCCCTGCTGATCCGGAGACGGTCCGGATTTTCGCGGTCCTTCGACGCTCCGCGATCCGTTTCCCGGCAACCCGCGCAGCACGACGGCTGTTCATCAGTTCAATCTTCAGGAAATTGGAGTCGAACCTGTCGACGTCGTCAATCATCCGGAATCGGTCCGAAACCTGACTTCGACAGCCGCCCCGGGCCCCCTCATACGTCCCGATAGGCCTGCCAATCGTGAGCGTGGGGGCCTACTTACGGCCTTCTCCCCTGCTAGAATGCCTGTTTCCCATTGACTATCGGCGGCACGTGAGAGCGGAATGTCTGCACAATACATCATGACCATTGAGGGTCTCACCCGGATGTATGACGAGGAGGTCGTCCTCGACAACATCTGGCTGGCGTTCTACCCGGGAGCCAAGATCGGCGTCATCGGCGGCAACGGCGCGGGGAAGAGCACCCTGCTCAAGATCATGGCCGGCGAAGACAAGGATTTCATGGGGACCTGCCGTCCCGCCAAGGGGATCCGCATCGGCTACTTTGCCCAGGAACCGCGGCTCGATTCCTCGAAGACGGTCCAGGAGTGCGTCAACGAAGGAGTCGCCGAGTCGCAGAAGATTCTCGACCACTACAACGAGATCAACGCGAAGCTCTGCGAGCCGCTCGAGCCGGACGAGATGGAGAAGCTGCTCGAGGAGCAGGCCAAAGTCCAGGATACCATCGATCATCAGAACCTTTGGGATATCGAGCGGACCGTGGAACTCGCCAGCGATGCGATGCGGCTCCCGCCTCCCGATGCGAAGATCGAGCATCTCTCGGGGGGCGAAAAGCGCCGCGTCGCACTCTGTCAGCTGTTGCTCCAGAAGCCCGATCTTCTGCTCCTCGACGAACCGACGAACCACCTCGACGCCGAGTCGGTCGGCTGGCTCGAAAAGTTTCTCGAAACGTTTCCGGGGACTGTCGTCGCCATCACCCACGACCGTTACTTCCTCGACAACGTCGCCAAGTGGATCCTCG
>JAEYWB010000027.1 GCA_023429275.1 Planctomycetota bacterium | reverse complement strand
CGCCGGGGGGACTGTCGAGCCGATTCGCGGCTCCGTTCATGCGACGGCGGGTGGAATGCGTCATGGGCGGACGGCATGATGTCACCTGAAACCTCCTGCCGGACCTGCCCGCCGCTGGATGCCCGATCGGACCTGGCGGGCGAATGTCTCCACGGAATGACTCCCATGACCCTGCGGCTGCCGGCGTTCGCTCTTCTGTGGTTCGTCACAACGGTCTCTGCATCCGGGGCGGAACCGGCTGCGGACTACGCCGTGGTCGTCTCCCGATCGACGCTGGGAGATCCCGGTTGGAGCAGCGTCGTCGACACACTCGTGACGAAGCATCACGGACGCGTCGTCGTCTACGACAGATTGGCCGAGGCGCGCGAGTCACTCTCGCCGGCGATCCCGAAGTACGCCTGCTTCGTCGCCACGCCGGCCGAGGCGACGCGCGACTTCGTCGCCAATGTTCACCGGCTGACTCGCCGGCTCGATGAGGATCCCTATACCGATACGATCTGGGGAATCCTGACCGGGTTCGATGCGGAAAATGCCCTGCGGATCGCGCGACGGACCGAACCGCTCGAGATCCGCCGGGCGGCCGCCGGGACCGACATCGCTCTCGAGCTGTGCGACGAGGGGGTGTGGTATTCCGAACTCGACCCGGGACACGTTGTCCGGAAGAAGCCGGGCGAAGCCCCCGCCGCCGAAAAGGGGGCCGTCGACTCCACAAAGTCGCTTGTCGATGCGCTCAATGACTTCAAGGCGGAGCTCTTCGTCACCTCTGGCCACGCCACCGAACGGGACTGGCAGATCGGATTCCGCTATCGGAACGGGACATTCCAGTCCAAGGGGGGAAATCTGCTGGGAGTGAACACGCAGGGAACGACGCACGTGATCAAGTCTCCCAGTCCGAAGGTCTACCTCGCGGTCGGGAACTGCCTGATGGGACACATCGACGGGCCGGATGCGATGGCGCTGGCGTGGCTGAACTCGGCCGGCGTCGACCAGATGGTCGGCTACACCGTGTTGACGTGGTACGGGTACGGCGGGTGGGGGCTGCTGGACTACTTCGTCGAGCAGCCGGGCCGGTTCACGCTCGCCGAAGCCTTCTATGCCAATCACCAGGCGCTGCTGCACAAGCTCGAGACCGAGTTTCCCCAGGAAGCCCGGATGGAGTCAGGTGACGGGTCGCGCAACGGCCTGCTGTACGATCGGGACGTCGTCGCCTTCTATGGGGACCCCGCCTGGAAGGCCCGGATGAAACCCGCCGAACGGGCCTGGGAACAGGAGCTGACGGAGAAGGATGGGACTTACACGCTGACGATCGTCCCGAAGCGAGGTGCGAAGACCTTCGAGCCGATCAGCACGAACGGCTCACAGCGCGGGGGCCGTCCGATCTTCGCGTTCGTGCCGCACCGGATTCGTAACGTCGCGATCTCAAGCGGCCAGGAGTGGAGCCCGGTGGTGACGGACACATTCGTTCTCGTCCCGCAGCCGAAGGAGCTCGACCCGGGGAAGCCGATCGCAATCACCTTCACGGCCGAACAGGCGAAGTAACTCGACGAAATGGCGGGCGATCATCGGGAGCCCGACGACGCGGGATCGGGCGATTCGATCCCGGGCGGACTGGCTTCGGGAGGATCCGTTTCAGGCCCCCTGATCGAAGGCGTCCCGGCCCTGGGCGTCTCGATCGAAGGGGAATCTGATTTGGGTATCTCGATCGAAGGGGAATCTGACTTGGGTATCTCGATCATGGGCGGGCTGACATGGGGAGCCTCGATTCCCGGCCCCTCGTCCACGGGAACGTCAGCCGCTCCATCCCCTTCGACGACGACCTCCGAGTTCTCCGCCTGCTTCACATAGAGCAGCGTCCGACCGACCCGCCAGAGCGTCCTCAGCACCTTCGGCTTTCCGAATTCGAGTTCGCCAAAGAGAGCCGTCGAGGCCGCGACATTCCTTCCCGTCTTGAATCTTTGCGCGTACTCCGCAGCGACCGAAGCCCCCCGTTCCTCGTCCCGCAGCCCCCAGCTGGCGAGCATCAGCTCCAGCGACGTCCCACGGATCGGCCTGGCGTTCACCTTGTCGAGAGGCGACGTGAGCTCCCGCGCGACGACTTCCGACCCTTCGTGAAGCCTCAGGAGGAACGGCGAGCCCCCTTCGCTTTTCAGCGTCAGCTCGAGGCACTTCGGGGCCATCAGGCCTTTCATCTCTCCGAAGACGGCCGAGGAGACGATCACCCGGTCCCCCTTGAGTTGTCGCCGCACGCTCTCCGTTGCGATGACCCTGGAGGCCTTCCCCTGGTAGTACCGCGGGTCCGCCGTCCAGATCGCGCTGACGACCTCCAGGTCAGGAGAAGGATTCGTCGCCTCGATGGCCGGAGCCTGAAGCGAGATCATCTGGCGAGGCGCTCCTGCCGGGACCGATGATCCTGTCGGGACCGATGGTCCTGTCGGGGGCGATGAACATGCCAGGGGCGAAGAGGAGGCGGGATTGGCGGGGCGGCCGGCGGGGACAGCCGCACCACCTTGCGATGCCGCGCTGCCCTTCCCCTCTCCGGCGACCCCCACCGGCGGATGGGCGACAGGGGGGCGGGCGTCGGCCCGCGCTGGCGGCCCCTTCCGGGCGGCCCGTTCTGCCGCGAGAAGGTTGGCCTCGTCGAAGAACTTCTCGCGGGTGAGGACGCCGATCGCCTCCGAGTAGAACCCGTCAAGGAACCGGTCGGCGACTCGCATCGTCACGCGGTAGCGGTCGATCGCCGGCTGAAGCTCCGGGCCCGCCCCTTCCGGCGGCTGGTGCGTCCGTCGAAGGATCTCCTGGAGCGTTCGCAGCCGACGCGTCTCGTCATGGTTTCCGGCGCCGGCGGAATCGGCAATCGCCCCCTCAATCGCCAGGTTCAGCGACTGCTCGGCCTTCTTCCGGGCCTGAGCATGAATCTCCAGGGCCTCCGTGAGCGCCCCGAGCTCCGCCAGGACGGACGATGCGACCGAAGCCTCCTGGACCGGGAGAGCCCCCCCGGCAGGGGGCTGGGCCCGAATCTCGGCCAGAGGAAACGCCAGGGGAATTCCCAGGCTCAGGACAAGCGGCAAGTGGCCCCAGGACCCTCGAAATGACGACCGGACCATGCGGGCCTCCGCTCCGGGGACGAAAGAAAGACAGGACGCTTCAAGGGTACCCCGCCCGTTTCCTCCGAACCAGTCGCAGGCCGCCGCGCGGGCGAATGTGTCTGTGCATCGATGGCACCCCGATTAGGCTGGAGTCCGGACCGGGCGCATCTCATACTGGGCGGGAAGTCTATCTCGGGCTCGACG
Source organism: Planctomycetota bacterium (assembly GCA_023429275.1). Lineage (GTDB taxonomy): Bacteria > Planctomycetota > Planctomycetia > Planctomycetales > Planctomycetaceae > Planctomyces_A. The sequence goes on along the minus strand of JAEYWB010000027.1, from coordinate 1,810 downwards.
TTTTCGCAGACAACGACATCCCCAGGGCATCTCCATGCGCATCTCCATTCCACGTCATATCACACTTCGAACCGGACTGATCTGTCTCCTTGTGGCTTCAACTGGCGTCGCCCTGGCTCAGCCGCCGCTGCCTCCCGTTCCCGGGGAGTCTCGCGACCGCCGGCCGAACGACCAGATTGAAGGGGGGATCTGGCAATACAACGCCACCCGGAAGGGGGCGGACGAGCCCCTTTCCGGCCGCATCCGGATCGACAAGCTCGCCATCTTTCAGGTCGAAAAGGAGTTCCGCCTGCCGGAGAGGGGAAAGCTCCCGGGAGGAGAAGGGGGCAGCCTCAAGCTCCCCGCGCCTCCGGAAGCCAAACGTATCGGGGATATCGCCAAGACGAGCGACGGCCGGATCCGGCTGACTTTTCTCAGCGGAGACCTGAAGGGGCAGGCGCTCCTCACTTCGAAGAAGAATCAGCCGGGCGTCTGGCGCGGCGAGTACCGCCAGAAGATCAAGGACGGAGACAAGGAAAAGCTGGGGCCGATCTGGACGATGGAGCTTCGGCTGTCGGAAGACTGAACTCAGCCTGTTCCGGACGATCGCCAGACTGGTACACTTTCCCGAGAGGACGCGCTCTCGGCCTCCCGGCAATCGCGGGAACTGCCCTGGGCCTCCCCAGCGGGTGAGTCGGGCATGGCGGTTTCTCTTGAGAGTTTCGCTGCGCATCTGGCGGAAAGCGGAATCGTTTCCGACTCCGACGTCTCCGCGCTTCGCGCCAGGTTCGGGCCGGCCGATGTCGAGACGTTTGCCCGCCTTCTCGTCAGGCACAAGCTCCTCACCGCCTATCAGGCGCAGCAGGTTTACGCCGGCAAGGGGAAGGGGCTCGTTCTCGGGAACTACGAGATTCTCGACAAGCTCGGCCAGGGGGGAATGGGGATGGTCCTCAAGGCGAGGCACCGGCGAATGAACCGGGTCGTCGCCCTCAAGGTCCTCTCCCCCAAGCTGGTCAAGACGGCGGATCTCCTGGCCCGGTTCCATCGCGAGGTCCAGGCTGCCGCGCGGCTCGATCACCCGAACATCGTGACCGCCTTCGACGCCGACGAGGCGAACGGCACGCATTTCTTCGTGATGCAGTTCGTCGACGGCGGCGATCTCGCGTCGATCGTGAAGAAGCGCGGCCCGCTGTCGATCGAACAGGCGGTGAGCTGCGTGACGCAGGTGGCGAGAGGACTCGAGTACGCTCACCGGCACGGCGTCATCCACCGCGATATCAAGCCGGCCAACCTGCTTCTCGATCAGGACGGCACGGTCAAGATCCTCGACATGGGGCTCGCGCGGATCGAAGGAGAAACGGGGGCGAACGCCGAATTGACGACGACCGGGGCAGTCATGGGAACTGTGGACTACATCGCCCCCGAACAGGCGATGAGCACCCGGAACGCCGACGGGCGGAGCGACATCTACTCGCTCGGCGCGACGTTCTGGTACCTGCTGGCAGGCCGGCCACTCTTCGGAGGGGAGTCGCTCATGGCCCGGTTGATGGCCCATGCGAACAGCCCCATTCCGTCTCTCCTCTCCGCACGGACCGATGCGACCGCGTCCCTCGACGCCGTCTACCGGAAGATGATCGCCAAGAGCCCGGCGGACCGATTCCAGTCGATGACCGAAGTGCTCGCCGCCCTCGAGACCTGTCAGCAGTCCGGCGCGACAGTGGAGGCGGCCGACACGGAAGGGCGCCGTGAGGCCGGAGCGGCGAATGAAACCGCGGTGGTCGCCCTCGCGCGGCCTTCCGAAGATTCGAAGCTGAATGACTTCCTGGGACTG
>JAEYWB010000919.1 GCA_023429275.1 Planctomycetota bacterium | reverse complement strand
ATCCCGTACTTCTGACGCATCGTCATCGTGGAATGTTCCCCGCCTGGATGGGTGCCGCTCAGGGGGCCATTGAGGCGGCCGAAGCCGCCATGACCAGCGCCAGCAGAATGCCGAGAGAACGTCCGATCTTCCGTCAACCGGCGTGATCCAATCGACGATCGGCAGCGTTGGAAACGGTATGGAACCGAGCCAATCCGCGAAGGATTTTCACGACTCCGCTGCGATGCTCTTCGATATCGCCGCCGGGGTCGCCGGGACGACGTTTCTGGCACTCACGATCTGGGGATGGTTCCTCGGGGAGATCGTGGTCAACGGAGAGCGGGTCCGATATCCCGATCCCCCCTTCCTCTGGGCCATCGGACTCGGAGCGGCGATCGGGCTCGGTTGCTGGAGCTATTCGGGAATTCGGTTCTGGTTGAGAACGCGAATGATGGAGGGGCCCATGTCCTGACTTTCCGAGACACGGAAGTGTTCGTCCACATGCTGGCCGCAGAACGTGATTCGTCAAGTCGGGGCCCAGGTGCGGCCTACGAATTCGATGCCATCTCCATGTCCACGTCCGAGATTCCCGCCAGGAAGTGCCTGGCGGGATGAGGACCAGCTTCGTCCCGGAGCCTTCCGGGCTCTCGACATCGACGCCGAGTTGTCTCGTTGAGGCGCCTCATTGACTCCCGGCCTGAGTGGAAAGAGGCAGATCTGTCGTGACCCACTTGGCTTCGACAATCTTCCCGTGGTGGCGATTGCCGGAAGCGTCGCGTGCCTCGGTTCCCGATCCTTCGTCGAAGTGAAACAGCGCCAAGGTATCGGTATCCGGTGAGAATCGGACCGGGGGCGAGAAGGGCATGTCGTACCGGGCAACGCGCGAGAAGCGGACTTCGTCAATCCACCCCGAAAATCCCCCTTCGAATCCGCCCCCAGCTTGCGGGTGCCCGCCGATCACGAACGGAGCGATCGACGGCTGAAAAGCATTGCCGAGCGATTCCTGGTCGGACTGCGGTCTTCCGTCGACGTATAGAGTCCCCTTCCGCTTGTCGAAAACCAACGCCAGATGAGTCCACTGCTTCACTTCCGCCAGGACGTCGGCCTCCACGAGACGATACCCCAGCCTGGTTTCCGGATTCCGGTCATTGATCAGGGCTCCCCACCGGTCCGAAGTGCGAAGCTGCAGTGCGATCCCACCCGTTTCCATGTCAGCGACAATCGTCGTCGGCGCTGGAACCATGATGTGGGACGGCCGGGCCCAGCACTCGACCGTGAGCGGCGTGCTTCCATCGTATCGCAGCGACGGCAGAAGGACGGCGGTCGTCGCTCCGTCAAAGGCGAGGCTGTAGTTCCTCGGACTGGCCGGGGAGGGCGCGGACGGCCTCGCAGCGCCGGAACCGCGCGAAGGCGGACTCCGGGTCGCCCCATGGATCCTGCCATGCCGGTTGTGCCCTGAAGAGTCCTTCAGGACATCGCCCGAGCCCTCTTCCAGGCGGTAAAGGGCGACGGTCTCGGGCGATGCCACCAGTTCGGGCGTAGGGGTAAAGTCGGCGTCGTAAATCGCCTTCGCCGTCAGGCGGGCCTGGCGGAGTCGCCCCTTCCAGAAACTGATCGGCTTCTGCCCGGCTGCATTCTCACGCAGGGCTCCCAACCACAGGTAAGGGTCGCCGTGTCTCGGCTTGAATGCGAAGTTATAGATCCACTTCGGTTGCAGCTTGCCATCGATGAACAGCCGCGTCTCGCGCCCGCTCCAGACAGCAGCGATATGCGTCAGTCGCTCGGCAACGACGGCGTTCGCAGAAACAAACGCTTCGTTGTGCGCGGGGTTCGAGACCTGAATCTCCGGTCTGGGATCTCCTGTCGGTGGCTTGTACAGCCTCTCGATCACTCTCGCTCGCGGCCCGGAGGCCGGGTCGCCCTGCTCCAGGGCCATAAGCGTTACGGCCGGAGGGGCTTCTCCCTGACGCAACGGCGGAACCAGCCAGGCTTCGAACGTCAGTTCCTTGCCGTCCCACTCCCAGTCGCTGGTCAGGTCGACATAGTCGTCGACACCGTCGAACTCGAGTTCGGCGCGGGGAAGTGATGGGACCGAGACGGGATTCTCATCCTTTGTGGGTGGTTCCGGCTTCGAGCCCGCTCCGCTCGGCGACGCGGCAACGGTGATCGGCGAATCCGGCTTCGTCGTCGTCGAAAAGGTTGTGATCACGAACAACAACGCAGCCACGCCGACCAAACCCGCGACAGGGATGAGCCAGCGGGGGCGGACCGTCGGACGCTTTGACGCCGTCGAGGCGAGCAAGGACGGCAGGTTGCCTGTGTCGCCCGTCGCCGACGTCACGGTGACGTCGTATTCCGACCCGGAAGCCGGGGGGCGCGCGGTCGCTGATCCCGCCACCTTGGGAACCGAACGGGTCGGAGAGTCAGGATCGGTCCCACCGCCGAACAGCCCGATGAACTCGCTTAGCTTCGATTCCTCCGACGGCCCCGTTGTGGACGACGACATGGACTTCGCCGATGGCGCGTGCGGGAGATGGCAGGTCTCCAGGGCGGCCACGACCTCAGTCATCGACTGGCAGCGGTCCTTCGGCTGCTTGGCGACCATCTTTTGAAACAGGTTGTCGAGCGCGGCCGGAACCTTGCCGCGGACCCCCTTGAGCGAGGGGGGCGGCGTCTCGCGATGGGCGAGCAGCCGCGCCATCAGGGTGTCTCCCTCATAAGCGGGACGCGCGGTCAGCAGATACCAGAGACTGATGCCGAGTGAATAGATGTCGCTGCGAGCGTCAGCAGTCTTCGTGCTCAGCGCCTGCTCGGGCGCCATGTAGTCGACGGTCCCCATCACCGCGCCGGTGTTGGTCAGTTCCGCCTGCGAGCCGGTCTCACCTTCGATGCGGGCGAGGCCCATATCGAGGACCTTGACCGTGCCGTGATTGTCGAGCAGCAGGTTCGCCGGCTTGATATCGCGGTGAATCACGCCGTGCTGATGGGCAAACTCGAGTCCCTTCGCCGCCTGGCGGATGCAGTTGATCGCCTGATCGAGCAGCAGGGGGCCTTTCTTCTTGACCAGAACCGACAGGTCGGTCCCCTCGACATACTCCATGACGAGGAAGTGCGTCCCGTTGACCTCGTCCGCATCATAGGCGGCGACGATGTTCGGATGGTGCAGTTTCGCCGCCGCCTCGACCTCCCGCTGGAACCGCTTCAGGGCGTCCGGCGTCTTGGTGACCGCCGGAGACAGAACTTTGAGGGCGACGATCCGGTTCATCCGCCGGTGGCGGGCCTTCAGCACCATCCCCATCCCGCCCTGGCCGAGCTTGTCGAGGATGACGTAATTGCCGAGGACCAGCGCCTTCGACTTCCCCGCGTAAGCCTGCTGGGCTTGATAGGCCGTCAGAAGTTTCTGCTTGACGAGGAGCCGCGCGAGACCTTCGGAGTCGACAGGCCGATGCTGTTCAATCTGGGCGGACAGCTCGGCCTTGGAAATGAGGCCGGCCTCCGCGAGTTGAGCAGCAA
>JAEYWB010000887.1 GCA_023429275.1 Planctomycetota bacterium | reverse complement strand
ACCTGCACGTCGCGTTCGGCCCGATCCCTACCGCTGGCTGGAGGACGACGTCCGGACCTCGAAAGATGTCGCCGCGTGGGTCGAGGAGGAGAACAAGCACACCCAGGCCTATCTTGAATCGATCCCCCAGCGCGAGGCGATCCGCAAGCGGCTGACAAAGCTCTGGGACTTCGAGAAGTTCGGGACGCCGTTCAAGGTGGGAGGAAAGTACTTCTTCGAGAAGAACGACGGGCTTCAAAACCAGGACGTCCTCTATATCCAGGATTCGCTGACGGCCGAGCCGAGGGTCCTGATCGATCCGAACTCCTGGTCCAAGGATGGCACCGTCGCGCTCGAGGGGATGTCCTTCAGCGATGACGGCCGCTACCTCGCCTACGGCGTCCAGGACGGCGGTTCGGACTGGCGGATCTGGCACGTTATGGACATCGAGTCGGGCAAGGTCCTCGCCGATGAACTCCAGTGGATCAAGTTCAACTCCCCCGCCTGGACCGCTGATAGCCAGGGATTCTTCTATTCCCGGTTCCCTGAACCCAAAGATGGTGAAGAGTTCCAGAACCTGAACCTCAACCAGAAGGTCTACTACCACCGCATCGGCAGGCCGCAGTCGGAAGACGTCCTGGTCTACGAGCGACCGGACGAGCCGAAGTGGGGGTTCTTCTCCCAGGTCTCGGAGGATGGCCGCTGGCTGATCATCACCGTAATGGTCGGCACCGACGACCGGTACCGCGTCTTCTACAAGGACCTCACGGAGCCTTACGGCGCCCCGGTCGCGCTGATCGACAACTTCGAGAACGAGTATTCGTTCGTCGGAAACGACGGGACGGTCTTCTATTTCAAGACCGACCTGGACGCTCCGCTCAAGCGGGTGATCGCCATCGATGTCCGCAACCCCGACCGCAAGAACTGGAAGGAGATCATTCCCGAGGGGAAGGAAGCGGTGACCGACGTCACCCTCGTCGGCAACCTGTTCATCCTGGAATCGTTGAAAGACGCCAGGACGCAGGTGGCGCTCTACTCGATGGACGGCAAGTTCGTGCGGAACGTCGAGTTTCCGGGGATCGGCTCGGCCTCCGGCTTCGGAGGGAAGCGGACCGACACCGAGACGTTCTACACCTTCTCCAGCTTTGCCACGCCGCCGAGCACGTACCGCTACGACGTCATCACGGGTGAGAGCACCCTGCTCCGCCGGGCCAAGGTCGATTTCGTCCCCGAGGAGTATGAAGTCAAGCAGGTCTTCGCAAAGAGCAAGGACGGCACCCGCGTTCCGATCTTCATCGCCCACAAGAAGGGGCTGAAGCTCGACGGTGAGAACCCGACGCTTCTCTATGGCTATGGCGGGTTCAACATCTCGCTCACGCCGGGCTTCTCGATCAGCCGCCTCGCCTGGATGGAAATGGGGGGCGTCTTCGCGCTTGCGAACCTCCGGGGCGGGGGCGAGTACGGCAAAGACTGGCACCAGGCCGGGACGAAGCTGAAGAAGCAGAATGTTTTTGACGATTTCATCGCCGCGGCCGAGTTCCTGATCTCCGAGAAATACACGCAGCCGTCGAAGCTCGCGATCCAGGGGGGAAGCAACGGCGGCCTGCTTGTCGGAGCGTGTATGACGCAACGGCCGGACCTCTTCGGAGCCTGCCTTCCGGCGGTCGGCGTGATGGACATGCTCCGCTTCCACCAGTTCACCGCGGGCCGCTACTGGGTCGACGATTACGGCTCGGCGGACGATCCGGAGGAGTTCAAGACCCTCCTGAAGTACTCCCCCTATCACAACATCAAGAAGGGAACGAAGTACCCCGCGACGATGGTGACCACGGCCGACACGGACGACCGCGTCGTCCCGGGCCACAGCTTCAAGTTCTCCGCCCGGCTCCAGGAAGCCCAGGGAGGCGACGCTCCGATCCTGATCCGGATCGAGACCCGCGCCGGCCACGGCGCCGGAAAGCCCACGGCGAAGATCATCGAGGAACTGACCGACCAGTGGGCATTCCTGGTGAAGAGCCTCGGGGTCAAGTGACGGTTCCCGACTGGGAGAATCGCATCGGACGAGCCGGCGCCACCTCGGACAACGTCTCCGGAATCCGCCAGGACACCCGTCAGGAACGACGAACGATATAAACTTGCCACCGACGGGCGAACTCGCACACTTCTTTGAAGCTTGTGAAAAGATCCTGAAGAAAGTTTGCGAGATTGCCATCTTTCATCTAAGTTGAACTGGAAACTCAGCATTGGCTTTGATTGTGTCAATTCCGCTGGAAGGGCGCCTCGCCAGGGCCGTCTGTCAGCGCCCCGGAGTCCGAGATGATGCTCGTTTCTGGTCGCATAACCCTCTTCGCTTGCTCTCTCGTCCTCTCGATGTCGGCTGGGTGTAGCGATTCGACGACCAGCGGCCCCGCGGCCGATGTTCGCAAGACCGCTCCTGTGCAGGGAAAGGTAACTCTGAACGACAAGCCGGTCTCGGGGGGCGTTGTGACGTTTTCACCGATCGTCGAAGGGGCTGGCGCCGCGCATGCCGGGAAGGCGGCCTCCGGCGAGATCAAAGAGGATGGCACGTACACGCTGACGACGTACAAGACCGGGGATGGCGCAATCCTCGGGTCTCACAAGGTTTCCGTCGGCGCAGTTGACCCAGCGAAGCCAATCAATGGCGCGGTGGAGCCTGGCTTCAAGGCGGAGGTCAAGGAGGGGAGTAACACCGTCGATATCAAGCTGGTTCCCAAGAAGTAACTCGCTCTCACGCCTTCTTCTGCGTACTCATTTCTCACGTCAATCGCTTTCTCTGTGTCTTTGTCTTCAGAGGGGTTCTCCATGCGTCGCACTCGTTCCGGCTTTACGCTGATCGAGCTACTCGTCGTGATCGCCATTATCGCCGTACTTGTGGCGATCCTCCTGCCGGCCGTTCAGCAGGCGCGAGAGGCCGCCCGTCGCTCGCAGTGCCAAAACAACCTGAAGCAGCTCGGCATCGCGCTGCACAGTTATCTGGAGACCCACAGCGTCTTTCCAGCGGCCTGCTACAAAGTCCCAATGGTCAACGACGCGGCAGCGACTACTGAGAACCGCCGGGCCACGCACTGGAGCGCGATGCTCCTCCCCTACATCGATCAGGTTGGCCTGTACAACAAGCTCACATTCGGGGCCGACGCGGGATGGAGTGTCGCCGGAAGCGACAATCTGGCGGCGCGGCAGACACTCCTCCCCGGCATGCGATGCCCCTCGGCTCCGGACGAAAAGTTCTACAACGATGATGGCGCGGCGACCCGAGCCGCTGTCAACTACGGCGTTGTCATGTCTGGAAGCTTGGGAAATCCCATCCACGCCAAGAGCGGCGAGAGCAAGCACCACATGGACGACAACATTCCGGCCGACGGACGGTTTGACGGACCGTTTCAGCAGAACTCGGCTTACACAACGGGGAACATCACAGACGGGGCCAGCAATACCGTAGGCATCGGCGAGCGATGCCGTAACGGATCGATCGCTGGCGGAGATCCGGTGAGTCAACGCCGCTACTTTGCCATCGCATCCGAGAACTGCCAGGACGAGCATGCCACATGGGCCGGCTCGATCGGCGTCCCCATCAATCTCGTTGGAGGGGCCTGGCAGCAGCGGTATGCTGGTTTCAACAGCTACCATACTGGCGGCGCTCAATTCGTCATGCTCGACGGAGCGGTCAGGTTCATCGGTAACAATGTCGCCGATCAGATCCGGCTGGCCCTTGGCACCCGAAATGGAAACGACAAGGTTGAGGACTTCTAAGTCGCAGCCTTAACCGACGTCTGCTGACGAGGGATCTCCGGGGCTTTCCGGGCTGCAGCGCCGATGTCGCGCTGCGGCCCGAGCGATATCACTCCGCACGAACGCTGATTCGGGGAATCGCCAAATTCCCTCGACCTCCTGTCGGATCGCGCGCGCGCTCGATATACTGGAACACGACAAATTGTCGTGAAGTCCTCGGAAAGACCTGTATGGCCACTGCCAAGAAGCCCGCTCCTGCCCCGGTTGATGCCAGTGCCCAGAAAGAGGAAATCGAAGAGTTCGTCGATCGCCGTGTCATCGCCCGCGGATCTCGTGTCTACCACGACACTTACACCCAGGCGAAGGCGATGAAAGAGGCCAAGGCCACCGCCGACAAGATCCGGGAAGCCCTCCTCCGCAAGCCTAACGCTCCTGCCAAAGACAAGGACGGGATCGTTCCTCTCCCCAAGCGGAAGGAATTCGAGGCGGAGAAGCGGATGTCAGCCATTCGCGATCAGGCCATCAAGGACGCCATCAAGGGCAAGCCGGCGTCTTACCGGTGAATCGGTCGGCTCCGGCCGCTTGTTTCCCCCCCTTCCCCGGTCCGCTGGCGTCGCTGACCGGTCCGCATGGGGAAGAGGCTAAACAGGGGGCCGAGTGAGGCTGTCGGCCGACAGTGTGCCGCCGATCGCTTGCGCATCCGCCGCGCGGGCCGCGTTCCGACGCAGCATGAATTCCGTCTCTTCGGTCAGGATGCGAAGCGTCATCCGGGTCTCCCGGACGAGGAGCGACGTGCCAACAACAAGCCCGGTCACGCCCGCCACCCCGGCAAACAGGGCGACCGCGAGCGAGGCGTTCCCCATCCAGTCGATTCCGCCGACGAACAACCCGGCGGAGAAGAGCGAGAGGAGCGCTGCGGCCGAGAATGAGCCAACCGCGGTGTAGAAGGCGGTCAGCGCCTGCACCAGGTAAAGCCCCCGCCGCTCGGCCACCCGCAGTTGCCGGACCTTGAGCTCGATCTCCGGACTCTGATGAGGATCTTTCCCTTCGACCTGGCTCGCCAGGGTCCGGATGCGATCAATCGCCCTCGCGAACCGGTTCGACGTTCCGAGCGACATGACCGAAGAGGCATTGGTCAGGATCGCCGGCGCGACAATGAATGTCAGGACGCTGAGAGGGTTCTCGGCAAGCATTCGGGATCGTCTACGAGGTCAGGGCAACGACTGTCCGGCAGTATGGAGGCCCTGCTGATGAGGAAGAAGAGAGGGAACCACAAAGACTCAAAGACACGAAGAAGAGTCGAATCTCCATCGAAACCGTCTGACACGCCTTTCGGTCGTTCCTTCGTGTCTTCGAATCTTTGTGGTCCAATCGCGTCTCCCGATCACCAAGGGTCATCCTCCCAACAAAAAAGCGAAGGGCCGCCGACATTCGGCGACCCTCCGCACGAGGAGGTCTCACTCAAGATCAACTAGTAGCCGGGGTTGCCCACGGCAGCGAGGAACTCCCGGGCGAGGTCGCGACGGATTCCCTGCTGAGCGTCGTACCGGGTCAGCCAGTACTGCAGCTCTTCGTTCGTCGGCTGGCGGCCGATGAGCATCTGGTGCAGGTTCACCACGTACTGGACCTTGTCGCGATCGGACTGATTCCAGACCGACGGCATGCCGAGGATGTCCGCCTGGACGTCCTGCATCGTGAGGCCCCGATCGAACTGGCTCTGGTAAACGAGCAGTTCCTGGGCGTTCGGATCGCGCTTCAGGTACTCGCGGAACCAGGCGACGACCCGCTCGATCTGCTGATCGCGCGAGGCGTACGGATTGCCCGTGCCGTTGTAGGCGGTGACCCGGTCGAGGACGAGCGAGACCTGGGTCGGCTGGCCGGGGGTCAGCACCTGGACCGGCTGCTGCATCATGTAAATGGTCTGCGCGCCGCTGACGATGCTTGCCGTCAGGATGTAGGTCCGGCGGGAGTCGACCTGCATCGGATCGAATTCGATGTCGAACGGAATCGGGTACTGACCGCGATTGTTGACGATCCGCCGGGTGGCCAGCGTCACCTGCGGGGCACCGGGACGGACGATCTCCTTGAGCTCGACGATCGCCACTGCCGAGTTCGGCAGCTGGTACTGATCGCGATAGGTGATCGAACCGCTGATCCGCGACAGCCTCGAATCGAGCTGGACCGGGACGTTGACCAGGTTCCGGTTCCGGTTGTCGAGGACGAGGAGCATCACCCAGCCGTTGCGGTCGGCGAGCCGCTCGAACTCGGAGCTCGTGTCGTAGAGCGATCCGTTGACGTAGCCGACCTGGAAGCCGTTGACCGACAGGATGATGTCATTCGGCTCGAGGCCCGCGCGGGCGGCCGAGCCTCCCTGCACCACCTGGATGATCCGGACGCCGGTATCGGTGTCCTTCGAGT
>JAEYWB010000834.1 GCA_023429275.1 Planctomycetota bacterium | reverse complement strand
ATTCCGATGCTGTCGTGCAGGCGGTTCCCGGCGTAGACGAACCGGCCGTCCGCGGAGACAAGGATCTCCGAACAGAAGTTGCTCCCCGCGAATCCTTCTGGAAGAGTCGAAATCGTCTGTCGGGGGGTGAGTCGGCCGCTCGCCCCGTCGTAGTCGAACAGGACCAGCGTCGAGCCCTCTTCCTGGATCGAATAGAACCAGCGGCCGTTCGGATGAAAGTGGAAGTGCCGCGGTCCGTCCCCCGGGGGAAGGGAGACAAAGGGAACATCGGCGGGAGTGAGCTTCCCCCGGACATCGTCAAACTTCCAGACATAGATCCGGTCGAGCCCAAGGTCGACGTGCAGCACGAACCTGCCCGAAGGATCGGCCTGGATCATGTGTGCATGAGTCCGATCGTGCCCGCTGAAGGCAAAGCTCCCTGGCGGGGCGTTCTTCGCTCGCGTCGGGCCGATCTCTCCCGAGTCGTTCTTGACGTCGGTCGCCTCTCCGAGCTTTCCGTCGGCCAGCACCGGAAGGACGGAGACCGACCCTCCGAAGTAGTTGGCGACCAGCAGGAACCGTCCCGACGCATGGAGACTGATATACGTCGGACCGGCTCCCCCCGAGCGGACAGTATTGAGCCGCTCGAGCTTTCCGTCGGCAGGACTGATCGCGAAGGCACTGACCGTCCCCTCCTTCCCTTCGCCCGCCTGGTCGGTCTCGTTGGCGGAATAGAGCCGGGTTCCGTTGCTCCCGACAGCAAGGCAACTGGGGCTGGTCCCCAACTCATGAACGCCAGCCGCCGTGAATGCTCCGGTCTTTCGGTCCACCTTGAAGAGGTGAATGCCGCGGCCGTTGCCCGGCGGAAGGTCGACCTGTGTCGGCAGAACATCGCTCAGGGGGGAACTGAACGTCCCGACATAGGCCATCAGCGGCCGGTTGGCGGCCTCCTCCGCATCGACCCGGCTCGCCTGCGACAGTGCGGCCGCGCCGGCGAGGGCGAGAGACGATCGCAGGAACTCACGTCGTGTCTCGCTGTGGTGAAGGGACTGGTTGTCGCGATTCTGGGAGGATTTCATCGGAGGTTGTGTCAGTGCGGAGGGAAGTCGGGGCAGGCGGAACAGGGGCGATCGAGCGCACGGATGGCCGTTATACGAGGCGACGTGCGGGACGTGAACGCAACAGCCCCCCGAGCCCGGTCAGACCGGGAAAGTCGTTCGCAGTCCGGTGTCAACGCCCGCCTGGAGGGTGTCTGCCCCCGGGACCGCGCGACAACGAATCCGTCGATCCGGCGCAGCGGGTGCATTCATCGCGGTGGAAGTCGTACCGCGGGGGACGAACGATCGTTCTCCTGGTCGGTTCAGCACCGTTGTGCTCGCCATCGTTTCAGCCTGCGGGAGGCTGAACCTGAGGCGGCGCTGTAAAATGAACTCAGGAGGTTGCTTGCGACAGGCAGCCCGTCTGTCGGCACGCCTCTTGCGTTGTCAAAGAATTCCTGGTCAGCGCCGTTGCGGTGACCCGTCCCCCACCCCTGCGATTGTGAGGAGCATCGCCATGAACATTGAACCGACTCCCGATGTAGGCCAGACCGCTCCTCCATTCGAAGGGCGAGTGATCGGCTTTGCAGACACCCCGGCCCAGTGCGCCGCGATCACGGAGGCTCTTCACCATGAGGGCTACGGCGACGATGAGATCGTCATCCTCAGCGGCGAGGATGGAATACGGATCCTGAACCGGACGCTCAAGGAGTTCTTCTTCGGCGACGGCGAAGATCAGAGCCTCATCATGGGGCTCGAGGAACTCCGAAGCGGTCACTACGTCGTCGAGGTCCAGGTCGGAAGCCGCAGAGAAGCGGTGGAGGTCGCGAATGCCGCCGCCATGCACGGGGGCAGGACGTTTACGTACTTCGGCAGCCTGATGAACGAACAGCTGACGTGACGGAGCCGTGCTCTACCGCTCGGATTGGGCAATCCAGTTGCGAGTCAGGTCCGGGAAGTCCGAGAACGCCCCGACGATCCGAAGATCACGGAACAGGATCTCGTGCAGACGATCGAGCGACGGGACCTCCCGCGGGAGGCTGTCGCGACGGATCGTCCAGGTGTGGATCGCCAGGCCGTGATGGTGGGCGGCAGAGGCGAGTTCGGTCGCCTTGAAGGTGCCGTCGCCTCGGAACTCCGAGACAAGAAGGCCGATGTTCGGACCGATCCCTCGGGCGTACTGAGCGACGCGGACCAGTGCCGCGTCGAGGTCGGCCCGCCGGTCGGCCGCCAGCAGCGGCTTCCAGTCGCGATCTTCGAGAAGCTGAATGAGCCGGAGGGTGAACTTCAGCTCCTGGCGACATCGAAGCGTCTCTGGCTCTTCGAAACACTGGACGAAGCAGGGGGACTCCGGCGACACGTAGCCGTACTTCGAAAGCGTTTCGAGGACGATCCTTGAGATGTCCTTTCCCTCCGAGCGATGAAAGGAGGGCTGCTTGATCTCCGGATAGATTCCGAGGGGCCGGCCGAGGCTCGCACTCAGCCCCTGAATGAATTCGATCTCTTCGGCCAGCGTGTGCAGGGCAAACCGGCTCATTCCGACCGGGAATCGCTTCGGGAAGACGGCCTTGCCGGTTCGGTGGTCGAACCGTTCATGGACGGCGAGCTGCCGGATCTCGTCCAGTGTCAGATCGATTGCGTAGAACCGTCCGTCGCCGCGCGCCCGATCCGGAAACCGCTTCGCGACGTCGGTGACCGTGTCGAGATGGATATCGTGCAGGACAATCGGAACGTCGTCCCGCGTCAACACGACGTCCTGCTCCAGGTAGTCCGCTCCCATTCCGGCGGCGAGCGCCTTGGCGGGGAGCGTGTGCTCCGGCAGGTATCCGCTCGCGCCACGATGTGCGATCACCACGGGACGGGGCATCAGTTCCTCCATGCAAAGTCCGGATTCTGAACAGGCTTCGAATCCCTGTCCCGGGTCAGTCTGTCAGATTCGGGCGGCGGGCAGGGATTCGTTAACGATACTCGATGTCGTCGAGATAGAAGGTGACCGGTTTTCCCTGTCCCGCCAGCCGCCAGAGGAAGCCGCTCTTGATCCGCGTCAGCTCGCGCTCTTCGAGGCTGATCGAATACTCCTTCCACTGCGGAGTCAGCGTCACTTCCAGCTCTCCCTTGGAGCTGTCGTGGTACTTCCTCTCGATGCCGAGCATCCCATAGCCGAAGACGACCTTCTCGCCGCCGCTTTCGCCACGGGCCCAGAAGGTGAGGCTCTCTGCCCCGGTGACGTCGTAACCGCCGGGCAGGTCTCCCCAGTCGTTGGCCGGATGCTGCCAGGCGACGCTTCCCCAGTCGTTGTCGCGCGAGAACGTCACCTTGAGACAGGTGCGGCCGGAGCGGGGATTCGTCGTGCAGTCCTCCTGCATTCCGATGGCCTTCGCGTTCCCCATCCAACCCGAAGGAACGAACGGCGGTGTCGGCTGGTCGTCGGAGAGGACTTTCAGCGGGAGCTTCACCTGCAGCGCACGCACGAGAGTCTTCGGCCCCTGGACCTTGATCGGCAGGCTTCCGACAGCGGCGCCGCCATGATCGTCGCGCACGTAGCAGTAGAGGCGGTAGATTCCGCCCGAGTTCGGGAGGGTGACTTCGACGGTCTTTCCGCCGTTCTCGCGGATCGCGTCGGGATACGCGGCCGTTGCCTTCGCGCCCGTTCCCTGCACGCCGTAGTTCCCCTGCTCGAGGGCAAGGGCCCATTCGATCTGGAGCGGCCCGTCGGAAGCTTTCGTTTCGACCTGGGCCTCGACCGCCTCGCCCCCTTTCACCTGGCCGTTCCCTTCAAGGGTGAGGGAGACCATCGCCGGGCAGGGCTTCGCGGCGGACCTGCCGGTCCAGAGCTCCTGCATGGTGTCGACCGCCGCGAGCCGGCTGCCGTCCGGGAGGAACATCCCGTACCACGTCGAGGTCGCCTCGATCTTGTTCCCCCAGGTGAAGGCGTAGGACCCGAGGCAGATCTCTTTCACGCCGCCGATCGAGGCGAGATAGGTCTCCCGGTACTTGTCCGCCTTCGCGGTGCTGGTCAGCTCAGGAGGAGCGCCGAAGTCGTTGGCCTTGATCTCCCAGGTCCCTGGAGGACCGTACTCGGTGACGATGTAGGGCTTCTTCCCACCCCCTTCGCGGAAACGCCTGGCCAGTGACGGTCCGCCGCCGTAGGTGTTGATGCCGATGATGTCGATGTCCGGGCACTGCTGCTGAATCTTGCGGACCTTGTCGCCTCCGATCTCGGCCACGACCGTCATCGTCGGGTGATGCGGATCGAGTTCGTGGACCATCTTCGCGAGGTCCTGAATGGCGGCCCATATCTCGGGCGTATCGTTGTCGACCTCCATCTCGTTCCCGAGCCCCCAGGCGAGGAGGGCGGGATGGTCCTTGTATTGAAGGACTGCCTTCCGGACATCTTCCTTCTGCTTCGCGACCGCCTGGGGATCGTCGTATCGAAAGCCGTGCTGCTTGTGGCCGAGCCAGACTCCGACGGTCACTGTCAGCCCGAGCTTCTCCGCCTCATCGAGTTCGGCCTGCGTCCCGGGGCCGACTCCCCAGGTTCGGAAGGAGTTCCCGCCGATCTCCTTGAGGACAGTCTTCGGCCCGCCCCCTCCGCCGCCGAGAATGAAATACGGTGTCCCTCCACGCACCAGTTCCCACTTTCCCCCCTGCTCCCGGACCTGGACGGGGATCGCTCCCGCGGCGAGGAGCGGCGCACCGGGTGCGGCAAGAAGGCCGAGCAGCAGCGCGGGGACTCTGAGGAAGAAAGGCTTCATTGAGGCGCTTCAAGAAGGGAGAGGGAGAGAATGTGCCCTGCGGCCGTGAGCATATCGATCGCCGCGCAGCGTTGCAGCCGCGCAGTGGCGGCGGGGCCCGGCACTTCGATTCAGAAGAGCCGCTGCTGTCCTCGTTTGTCCCGCGGAGGAACAAACTGCGAGACGTCGAATGGAGGCATCGGCCGATCGAGGCCGAACCGGTGCTTGAGCACCCGGAACAGAGCCCCGATCTGGTCGGCGACAGGGCCCGTGCCGGTCATCCGTTTGCCGTAGTCGGACCGGTAGAGCTCGCCGTCGCGGGTCTGGCGGATCAGGCCGCGAACCTTCTCGACTTTGAGGGGCTGGGTTCGTTCCAGCCATTCGAGAAAGACCGGCTCGACCGTCAGAGGCAGCCGCAGCAGGACCGTCCCGGCGGACTGTGCCCCGGCGTCGCGGGCCGCCTCGAGGATCGCCCCCATCTCGTGGTCGTTGAGGCCGGGGATGACCGGCGCGACCATGACGCCGACCGGGACACCCGCATCGGCCAGTATCCGGATCGCCCTGAGCCGCGCGGCGGGAATGCTCGTTCGCGGTTCCATCGTCCGGGCCAGTTCCGGGTCGAGCGTCGTGATCGAGAGGAAGACGCGGGCGAGACGCCGCTCCGCCATCGGCCCGAGCAGGTCGAGATCGCGGACCACGAGGGCGTTCTTGGTGATGATCCCGATCGGCTGACCGCAGTCGTGAGCGACCTGCACGCAGGCCCGTGTCAGCTTGAACTCCCGCTCGGCGGGCTGGTAGCAGTCGGTGATCCCCGAAAAGTTCACCATCTCCGGGACCCAGGCGTCCCGCGCGAGAAACTCCCGAAAGAGTTTCGCGGCGTCATGTTTGACCAGGATCCGCGTCTCGAAATCGAGCCCCGCGTTGAGACCGAGGTACTCGTGCGACGGGCGCGCGTAGCAGTAGGCACACCCATGGATGCAGCCGCGGTTGGGGTTCACGCTGTACCGGAAGGCGACGTCCGGGGAGTCGTTCTCGGCGACGATCGACCGGCTCGAATCAGGGAGGTATTGAATCCGTCGGTCTTGTCGTTCTTGCAAGTACTCCTGGTCCCATTCGACATGCTCGAGGTCGTCCGTATGGTGATAGCTCGCGAAGCGATTCGGAGGATCGATCTGGGAGCCATGGCGCAAAGCAGATGTCCTCCGAAAAACCAGCGAAAATGGGAACTGTCCACCAGTACACTTGCTGCCCAGTTTACCCAGTCGGCAACGTTTGTTGGAGAGCGAACCGGTCGACTTTCCGGCGGCATCGTGAGTTGGCCGATTCGTCTCCGGCGGACTCGAATTTGCTTGGTTGGCCCCGTGTGGTGGCTAGACTGACGGCGGGCTTGAGAGCGTCGAACATCATTCTCCTCAAACGAGAGTGCAGCCCTGAACAGGGAGGACCGGTTTGATGAATCGCTTTGAATCAAGCCATGTCTGGAAGCTGGCCGCCATGGATGATCCGGTCCCATCGTTGCCTGAGTCTCTGCGCAAGGAGTCCGAAGTGCAGGAGAGTTCCGTTCCGCATGCCGTCGAGTGTGAAGTCCTCCATCTTCTCAAGCACTCGCGCGGACTCCGGTTCCAGGAGTTGTCGGTCCATCGTCTTCCGGACGGCGTCTGCCTGATGGGGGTCGTCAAGATCGACGACAACTCGGGTGTCGATATCTGCGAAGTCGCCAAGAAGGTCGATGGCGTCCACCGCGTGGTGAACCGCCTCGTCATTCATTGAAAGCGACTGTCGTCATCGCAGGAGACTGGCGGAACTCCGCTCAGCTTGGCTAATGCGCGAACGGTTTGCTCTGTCGGCAGGCAATCGAAGCCTGCCCCGCGCAGCCTTTCCTGGCTCTTCCCCCGCGCCACGATTCCTTGGACGTTGGTCGCGGACTTCTGTAATGTGAGCCGAAGTGGACGCGTGCTCGGGTCCTCTTCGGAGCGGGATATGGTCAGGATTCTGGTCGTCGATGATTCGGCCGTAGACCGCCGACTGGCCGGGGGCCTCCTCGAAAGAACGTCCAGCTGGCAGCCTTACTACGCTGAAAACGGTCGCGACGCGCTGGAACTCGTCCGGAACAATCCTCCCGAACTCGTCGTGACGGATCTGCAGATGCCGGTCATGGACGGGCTCGAACTCGTCCGCTCGATCAAGAAGGATTTTCCCCACGTCCCCGTCATCCTGATGACCGCGCAGGGGAGTGAGTTGATCGCGGTGACCGCCCTGGAGGAAGGGGCCGCCAGCTACGTCCCCAAGCGACAGCTCGCGGAGCTTCTCGGGGACACCGTCGAGCGTGTCCTGGTGGTGGCAGGGGAAGTCCGCAACCGGCAGGCGCTGGCCCGGTGCCTGAGAGGGATGCGCTGCTCCTACGTCCTCACCAATGAGCCGAGCCTTCTCGGATCGCTCGTGGCGAACATGCAGGCGCTGGTGCGGGACATGAACCTCTTCTCTGAAGGGGAGCGGCTGCGAATTGGCGTCGCACTCGAGGAAGCGCTTCTCAACGCCGCGTATCACGGCAACCTCGAAGTCAGCTCGAAGCTCCGCGAGATCGATCACTCGGCGTTCTATGAGCTCGCCCGGCAGCGAATGGAGCTCTCTCCTTACAAGGACCGCCGGATCTTCGTCGACGTCGAGATCACGCCCGACCAGGTCGCGTACGTCATCCGGGACGAAGGGCCCGGATTCGATCTGAAGACGCTCCCCAACCCGACGGCGCCCGAGAACCTCGACCGTCCCTGCGGACGGGGCCTGCTCCTGATGCGGACCTTCATGGACCGGATCGACTACAACGACGCGGGCAATCAGGTCACCATGGTCAAGCGGATCGTCGAATCGTCCCGGGCCCTGGCGGAGTAGAGGGCCCGCCTGCTTGATGAGGACCGCGGAACCCGCTCCCGGTCGGTCCGTCGCCCCGGCTTTGCTGATTCCACCATCCGCGTGGCGTCGGACGGCCGATCCTCCTTTGTCGTCGAAACACCGCGAATCTTGGAGGAACTCGGCCGCCCGCCTCTTGACTGCGAGCTACGCTTGATCGCGTAAGCCCCGGAGAGCCCCCATGCCGCGTCCGTCTGAATTGCGCCGCAAGCTGCTGGTCGACCGCTTTCTTCAAGGTCGGCTGATGCTGCGGGTCGCTCTCTACTGGACGCTTTACCACGCGGCCCTCTGGCACTCCCTCGTCCTGGTCCGGTATCTCCAGCACCGGTTGGAAGGGCTGTCCGGAGCGGCGGTCCCGTCCTTCCGGGAAGAGTACTTTCGTGCGTTTCAGGACTCGCAGACGCTGCTCCTCGCCGCGGTTCTGCTGTTGCCTGCCGTCATCTGGGAGACGCTCCGCCAGACGCACCGCGTCGCCGGCCCGCTCTTCCGGTTTCAGGCCACTCTGCAGGCCCTGATCCATGGCGGAAACCCGCCGGCCGTGCAGCTTCGCAAGGGAGACCTGCTCAAGCCCTTCGAGCAGACGATGAACGAGTTCCTCGAGTTCTACGCGGAGCAGAGAGCGGCCGCCCAGAAGACGCCGGCCGCGGCCCGGCCCGCGCGAGACATACCGCTCGCCCGCGAGACGGTCTGAGGATAGAGGAGCCGGCGAGCACGAGGGGGGCCGGTTCACTCGTGGCGCATGGCGCAGCTTCCCCTGAGATTGGTCGAGCTGAGCCACTCGATCGGCATGACGTTCACCTTGTTGAACGGGACAGAGACCACGACGGTCACGAGGTCCCGCTTCATCGAGTCTTCCAGCTGGCCGTTCGATTCGGGGTTCAGCGGATGAGCCGTCACGGTGATGTCGACGGCGACGTCGCTGTCGCTGACCCGGACGAGTTCACTGATCCGCGACTTGACCTCTGCCTCTACGCTCGCGTTCGAGGAGCCGGGCAGAATGGCGATCCTCGCACCGTGCCGGGCGGACTCGGCCAGGAGGTTCGCGACCATGAAGGCGCGTCCGAACTCGACGATCCCGAGGACGATCATCACGAAGATCGGCAGGACGAGCGCCGTCTCGACCATTGCGGCACCGGTCCTGGAAGACCTTCGGTGGCCGTGTGCCGCAGCCGGACGTGCAAAGTGGGCGCGCATGGAGGGATCGCCGTTCTGAAGTGCCTGAGAGGTGAGCGCGGCAGGGCGCCGGGAGAGAGGACCAGCGAAGCGATCAGTGAACGAGGCCGGCCGGCCCCCAGATGGTGTCGGTGGTCACGGCACGGGTCGGGGCGGTCACGACCCGCGACCCGGAGTAGGGAGAAGGCTGGACGATGACCGCCTTGGAGGCGGGCTTCCCCGTCAGGTTGACGTGCACGATACGCACTCCGACGAACTTGCTGACCGTGTAGCTGGCGTTGTTACCGGGGCCCGAGACCGCCGTGAAGATCGGTATCGCCCGGGACTGTCCCTTGATCGCCTCGAGGTCGTCCTTGATCCCCGCGCTGATGCCTGTGTCGCCGTTGAGCTGAATCGGCCCGTCGTCGAAGCGGATCTCGCTGTCGGGGAAGAACGACATATCGTACGCGTTGAGGCCGTACCGGATCTGCCGGACGAGGTCGGCCGTACTGTTGTTCGGGCTGCCGATGTCGACGGTGCCGCGGTTTCCGGGCGGAAGGGCCGCGGTGCCGTTCGGGTAGATGTTCACCTCCTTGACCCCGTCGGGGCCGGGTGAAACCGTCTCGTCCGAGTTGATCGTGTAGTTGTCGGTGAAGGCTCCTCCCGCCATCAGCGAGCTCCAAGTCGGATCGTCGAGGGCGATCGGCAGGACGCCGATCGTGTCGCTGCTTCCCGGCTCGAGGTAGAAGCCGACTCCCGGAGCGAGGGCGGCACGGGAGATGACCTTCGTCGTCGCCGTATCACGTCCGAAGACCGGCGCAAAGAACAGGTCGAGTGGCCCGTCTCCGGCGGAACTCCCTGCCTGGTCGCGTCGGGCGGTCACCTCGATGAGGTTATACGGTGCGACGTCCCACAGCGTGACGTACTGGCCGGTCGCCAGGTTGTAGCTGTACCGGCCGAAGCGGACGTCGCGGGCTCCGTTGACGAAGACGGAGGTCCGCCCTCCAGCCCGGTTCTGCCCGGCGACGTCGACCGCCGCCTGGATCGCGTTCGCCTGGGCCGTTGAACTGCTGGTCGAGGAGGTGCTCGTCTGGGCGCCAAGCTCGAGGGCTCCCGCGAGGGCGGCCGCGTCGGCGGCGTTCTGTAGCTCCGTCCGCGTCAGCGAGACGTAGCTGAGGTCGACGACGAACGCCGTGAACGCGAGGGCGACAA
>JAEYWB010000824.1 GCA_023429275.1 Planctomycetota bacterium | reverse complement strand
AAGTCGAAGACGCTTCTCGATGTCGCCCGCTACGACTTCAACTGGCAGGGACCGTACATCCTGCCGGAGCCGCTGACCGTCCCAGCCGGAGCCTGGCTGGAGTGCACGGCGATGTTCGATAATTCTGCGAAGAACCTCGCCAACCCCGATCCCTCCAAGACAGTTCGCTGGGGCGACCAGTCGTGGGAGGAGATGATGATCGGCTACTTCGACATCATGCTCCCGCGCGAAGTCGCGGCGGCACAGGGCTCAAAGCCCCTTTCAACCCAGGCCGCCGTCCTCAAGCCGGAGGCCGTTCTCAAGGCTCTCGACGCGAACGGCGACGGTTCGGTCTCGAAGGAGGAGGCGAAGAGGAACCCGATCGTTTCCAGGGCGTTCGACAAGGTCGACACCGACGGCAGCGGAGATCTGTCGCTCAAAGAGATCGGTGACGCTCTCGACCGACTCAAGAGGCGGCCGTAGGCAGGCCTCGCCCTCCCGCATGACGCCATCCCCTCGATGGCGTCGCATCGGGAAGGAAGCCGCACTCTGACGTGGTGCTGTGGCAAGGCTGGTGAATGGCAGCCCGGAGGGCCATTTGCCACCGGCCTCGCCGACGCCATCGGTCCGTACGACTTGTTGCGGGACGAATCCGGGCCGGGTAACGTAGCGGCGCCCCTTCTCGAGAATCATGTCTTTCCTCGAATCCCGGCGACCGGCGTTCCTGCCGACTGTCATGTCAGTCCTGGCCGGGCTCCTCCTGTTGTTGGCAGGGAGTTCCGTGCACGCGCGATGTGGCGGTCTGCCGCGTCCCGCGTCGGACGCCGCGGACGGCGGACATTTCGCGATCGTCGCTGACGATCACCAGGACGGATCGCCTCGAAACCTGCCGCCGCGCTGCTCCGGACCGGCGTGCTCCGAGAGAACACCGGCGAGCCCTCGAGACGACGGACGGTCGGTCGATGTCCGGCAGGTGTTCTGCTGTGAGTCGGGGATCACGGCTCTCCCGGCGGACTCCGTTCACCGGGGAGGGAATTCGAAGGGCCTCCCGTCCGCCTTGCCCGTGCCGGGTGAGATTCTTCGGCCTCCCATCGGGGTCTGACGACGACGCTTTCGGCCGGCGCCCTGCGGACCCGGCCTGGTCTCTGTGCAGGTTTCTCCTGGTCGCGACGCCATGCCGCGCGGCCTGCCGCACCTCTCCACTCTTCTTGACCTCTGAGGCTCTCTCATGCCTTTCTACCGTTTGCTGACGTTTGCCGCGGCCATTCTCTCGGCCCCGGTTCTCTTCGCGGAATCGCCCCAGGACGCCCCGAGGCCAATCCCGCCGACCCGGCCGGAGATGAAGCGGCTGATCGAGGACGTGAAAGTCCGTGTCCCGCGGATTCCGCTCCCCGCGCTGACCGACGCCGAGCGGGAGAGCTCAGGCGACGCCTCCAGCAGCTACGAATCCCGGCTCCGCCAGCACTACCTGAGCGGAATGGAAGAGCCACGCGGCGGCCGGGGCCCGGGAGGAGCGGGCGGGACGCGGGGCCCGTCCGGCACCGGGCAGCCGGGAGGACCGGGAGGGACCGGTCGCCGTGAACAGGACCCGGACATGTCGCTCGACAACGCCTTCAAGGTCGAACTCTTCTGGATCGTCTCCCGGACCAACAACTGCCAGTATTGTCTCGGACATCAGGAGTCGAAGCTCCTGGCGGCGGGCCTGACGGAGGACCGGATCGCGGCGCTCGACAGCCACTGGATGGAGTTCCCGGAGAAGGAACAGGTGGCCTTCGCATTCGCCCGCAAGTTCACCTACGAGCCGCATCGCCTCACCGATGCCGACATCGCCGCGCTCAAGACGCATTTCTCGGACAAGCAGATCCTGGAAATGATCCTCTCGATGGCGGGGAACAACTCGATCAACCGCTGGAAGGAAGGGGTGGGCGTTCCGCAGCGAAAGGACGAAGGGGGATACTCGCGGCTCGCCCGTCAGGCGGAGGAGAACGGCACGCCGCTGACTGAACCCAGACGGCCCAGCGGGACCTACCTGACGGCGACCTCGCCGGAATACGAGAAGCGGGTGACGCAGGTCGCGCCGCTCAAGTTCGATCCGAAGACGGGCGAGCCGACCCGCGAGACGGTCAGCGTCCGTCCGCCGCTCGAAAGCGATGCCGAGGTCGCGAAGATGCTCACCGCCGCCCGGTCCCGCGCCCCGCGGCTGCCGCTCGTCGAAGAGGACCAGGCCCGCAAGGCGATCGGAGAGAACTGGAACGCCGACGCTCCCCTGCCCAACTGGGTGCGACTCCTGGCGACGTTTCCGCGGACCGGCGGAAGCCAGGTCCGGCGGATCCAAACCGCTGAGCAGAAGGGGGATCTCTCGCCGCTGCTGAAGGCGCAGCTCGCGTGGATCCTCGCCCGCCAGGACCGCGCCTGGTACGCACTCGGTGAAGCGCAGCGGAGGCTCAAGGGGCTCGGCCAGACGGATGAGCAGATCCAGGCACTCGACGGAGAGTGGCAGGAGTTCACCCCGCGCGAACAGTCTCTGTTTGTCGTGGCGAAGAAGCTTGGTGCGTCCCCTGTCGTCCTGACCGACAGCGATGTCGCCCGCGCGGTCGAGGCGGCGGGGCCGCGGGACACCGTCCAGACGGTGAGCTACACGACGAACCGGGCCTCATTCAATCGCATCACCGAGGCCGCCGGACTTCCGCTGGAGCCGTAGTCACTGCGGTGCCGGGTTCACGGATCGGCCCGACTCCGCGCGGCGGGGT
>JAEYWB010000800.1 GCA_023429275.1 Planctomycetota bacterium | reverse complement strand
CGCTACTACCTCGCCTCGTCAATCCAGTACGTGAAGACGCCCCTCCGGACCGACGCTTTTCGAACGTTGACGATCTATTCCTCCTGCCGCATCGACACGAAGACGACCGCAAGGAACTCCATCCGGGACGTCTGGACGAGCGATGAAGTCCCGTTCGGCGTCGTGCAGACTCAGACGCGGGTGGAAGAGTCCGGAGCCCCTCAGCCCATCACCCGGGAGCGCTGGACGGTTCGCGCGGCAGGCAAATTGCTGAGTACGCCCCCCTCTCGCTAGTGCAGCAGATCGCCGCGGCGCCATCTCGCAAAGGGGGTTAAACCCCCTAACCGTTATGACCCCACGTCACCTTTGAGTTCGTTTGCCGCATTCAGGCCGGCACAAACGGATGCAAATTGACACAAAAATTCGACGCTCTTAGATTTTCTTCCGCCTCACATCGAAGCCTGCCTTCGTAACGACAAAGGGGGCGACGTGAGCCGATGGCCGGAGTGCCGACAGATCGTCTTCCTCTCGCTCGCCATTCTCTGGGGATGCGAGGGGCAGGCACAGAGTCCGGCACCGGTCGTTCCGAAGGCCCCCGAGACCTGGGTGGCGCAGGAATCCGAGCGGACATGGAAGTTCCTTGTCCTCCACCATTCGGCGACAGAATCCGGATCCGTGGAGAGCATTGACGCGGAGCATCGCCAGCGAAGGGACAGCGCCGGGGAACCATGGAGGGGAATCGGTTACCACTTTGTCGTCGGGAACGGAAACGGCCTCGGCGACGGCGTTGTGGCACCGACATTCCGCTGGAAGGAGCAATCGGCCGGGGCCCACGCGGGGCAGGCGGACTACAACGAGCACGGGATCGGCATTTGCCTGATCGGCAACTTCGAGGAGACCCGGCCCACGGCGAAGCAGCTGGAGTCTCTCCAGAGGCTCGTCGGTTACCTCAAGAGAGAGCATGCGATCTCGACGGACCGCGTGCTCAAACATGGAGACATCAAAGGGACCGCCTGTCCGGGGCGAAACTTTCCCGCCAGCATCGTTGCTGCGACTCCTCCGTGGAGGAAAGCGCAGGAGGCCACAGACCCGCATCAAGAGAACAGGCGCTGAGTCGATTCCGCGCAATACGCGCGGCGGTATTCACAAGGAAGTTATGATCGCTATGTCAGATACCAGCTTCCCCTTGTCCTCCCGGGGACAATGGATCGAAGGAGAAGGAACCGCGGTCTTCGTGCCGGAAGGTTATGAGCCGCGCTACGCCTATCCCGTGGTGGTCTGGCTGGAAGGATCGGATCAGGCGGACCGGGACGAAGGGGCCCGCGCGTGGTTCCCGCGGGCCAGCGACCGGAACGCCATCGTGATCTCGCTCGAGCCGCCGCTCCCCGGGACGGAGGGGCCGGAGAAGGCGGAGTGGCGGTTCTCGGCGGACGACCTCTGGGAAGCCCTCGACTACGTCGGGACGGCCGTGGCGGAAGTCTCGGCCGAGATGAACGTCCATCCGGATCGCGTCTTCCTCGCGGGGAATGGTGACGGGGCCACGGTCGCATGCGATCTGCTCTGCGTCGCTCCGGACGACTTTGCCGGAGCGATCGCGGTCTCTCCCAGGGGCCCGCACGCCGACGGGGCTCTCCACGACTGGCGATCGACCTCGACCCGTTCGGTCCTCGTGCTGGCCGACCTCCCTGACGCCCGGCGACGCCAGCAGTTCGAAGACTGGGGGCTCGCCGTCGAGTGGGAGAACGATCTCGGACCGCGCCAGAAGGCCTCGCGGATCATCTCATGGATCATGAGCCACATCCCGACGTCGAGTCCCGCCGCCTGAACGGGCGGCCCGGCCACGTCGGCTCAGGGCGTGCGACGCGATCCGCTGTCTGAACGGGCGGCTCTCCAGACTCGCGCGGGCTGGCACGACGGTCAGGAATTCCGGCGGGCAATCGCGGCCGCCAGCGGGCGGAGGACCTGATCGGCAACGTGCTCATGGATCAGGCGTTCGCAGTCGGTCCGCAGCTCGTTCAGGGTGTCGATGTACGACGCGTCGTGCGCCAGGCTCCCGTACTGCCGGACCGTGAAGTAGACGGTGATCGGTTCCTCCGGGAACTCGTTGCGGCGGACCTGGTACGCGTTCGTCCGGGTCTCGACGAGAAGACGGCATTGACGGCGGCAGCCGGGCTCGAGCGCCATCGTGATCGAAGGCTCGAAGTTGAGCGGCTTGCTCCCCGGGATCGACAGGAGCCCTTCACAGGCGGTGCCGCTCCCGAGCGCCTCGGAGACGATCTCGTCGTGGTTCCCCTTGAAGTGGAAGTCGAACCCGAACAGGAAGTCGAGCGCCTCGCAGTCGAGGGGGCTGACCGACAGCATGTACGGCGCGAGCTCGAGAGCGAGCAGATGCTGCGGCATCGCGTCGTCGACGGTTGCCGGGTTGACGCAGCCGCTGCAGATCCGTCGCGACTCGAGCGACATCCAGCGGTAGTTCGGCTGGTCCTTGTCCTCCTCGAGCATGAAGTCGCCCGTTTCGCGCGTGTGGAAGTTGCGCATCGCCGGATAGGACTTCTGGACGCGGCCGAAGAACTCGAGAACGGTCTCCCGGGCGGAGGGGAGAGCCATCTCCGTGTTGAGGGTCATGTTGACGAAGAAATCGTCCGACAGCGTGGAATACATCGGAGAAAGCCTCGGTGAGGTCAAGCCGTGAGCAGGGAGGTTCAACTTGCCGAGGCCGCGCGACAACGTTCGACAACCACCCGGAAGCGGCCTATTGTACGAGCCCCATTTCGCGGGGTCAAAGAGGGTCTTTGAGTCTCCACGCCCGACTCGACCGGCCTGCCGGAGACCGGATCCTCCTCCCTCATTTCCCGTTTCCGCCGCTTCTTCGTCACGACGATGGGACAAACCGATTTGCTCATCTCGTTCTTCCCGACGGACCTCGGCTGGTTCGGCCTCGCGGGCCGCGGCCGACGGGTGGAACGTCTCTGGTTTGGACATCCCTCGCAGAATCAGGTTCGCGCGGCGGCCGCGCGGGACATCGCGGGGGAGTCGCTCCGGGAGCAGCCGGACTGGTATCCGGTCGCGCAGAAGCTTTGCGTCGACTACGCGGCCGGGAAGCGGGTCGACCTCAGCCGGATCGATGTCCTGCTGAACACGAGGACCGAACTCCAGCGACAGGTGCTGCTCGCCGTCCGGGGGCTCGAATATGGGGAGACTGCCAGCTACGGTGAGATCGCCGAGCGGGCCGGTGCCCCGGGAGCGGCCCGCGCGGTCGGGTCGGTGATGTCCCACAACGGCATTCCGTTGCTGATTCCCTGTCACCGCGTCACGGCGGCGGGGGGGAAGCTCGGCGGCTACTCGTCCCCCGCCGGACTCGAGATGAAGGTCCGCCTTCTGGAGATGGAGGGAGTCCGCCAGTCGGTCCGATTGACCGGTCGACGCAAGCCTCCGTAGGCCCCGCAGATAGTGACCCGTGGCAGCGGGATGATTTGCCACAGAGGTCACAGAGAACACAGAGAGCATTCAAGGCAGGTTTTAGGGACACTTCGCGAGTTTTGCCCCCTCTGTGTCCTCTGTGCTCTCTGTGGCAATAAAACCAAATCACAAGTTCACCGTTCCCTCCGAGACCAACTGACTCAAACATGCCGCTCGAACGTCCCGCCGGTCGCCGTCCCGATGAACTCCGTCCGATCACGGTCGAGCGTCCCTATCTCGGCGCCGCTCCGGGACGGGTCCTGATTCGCGCCGGGCGGACGGCTGTCCTCTGCACCGCCAGCGTCGACGAGTCGGTCCCCCCCTGGAAGATGCGGGAGGTTCCGCCGACCGGATGGGTGACCGCCGAGTACAGCATGCTCCCGGGGAGCACCGCACCGCGCAAGCCGCGGGAGCGCGGCGGCAAGGTCGACGGCCGCTCGACGGAAATCCAGAGGCTCATCGGCCGAAGCCTCCGCTCGGTGATCGACACCGTGGCCCTCGGCCCCCGGACGATCGCCATCGACTGCGATGTCATCGAGGCGGATGGCGGCACACGGACGCTCAGCATCACCGGCGGCTTCATTGCGCTCGTCGACGCGGTCGCCAGTATCCGGGCCGAAGGGTTCGACTGGCGCAAGGTCTTCACCGGGAGCGTCGCCGCGGTCAGCGTCGGCGTCCTGAAGGGAACGCCGATCCTCGATCTCGAGTACGTCGAGGACAGCCAGGCCGATGTCGACATGAACGTCGTGATGACCGGCGAAGGGAAGTTCGTCGAGGTCCAGGGGACCGCCGAGCACGGCACCTTCAGCTACAACGAGCTTCAGCAGCAGCTGGGGCTCGCCAACACCGGGATCCGGGAGCTGACCGCCATCCAGAAGCGGATTCTCGGTGAGAACTGGCCCTGGGCATAAGTCGAGCGGCCACTGGTGTGCCACTGGCTCGGCCGGCTCTGCCGGTGGCACGCGCACGCGGTTGCCCAAGGTTCGAACCGGACGCTGGCGCGTTCCGGAGGATACGTCAGGTGGAACGAAACCATGCGGATCGCCGTCCTCGGGAACCTCGGGAGCTGGTACGTCGATGCGCTGACGTCGGCAGCCCGCGCCCGGGGGCATGAAAGCGAGCGGCTCGACTACGGTGCCCTCACCGCCCGGGTCGGAGCGATCCGGACGGGAACAGGTTCGGAGGAACCGGCCGGAACAGAGAACGACATCGACTCGCCGCTCGGCCGGCTCTCGCGGTGGGATGCGGTGATCGTTCGGACGATGCCCCCCGGGTCGCTCGAGCAGGTCGTCTTCCGGATGGACGCGCTGCATCGCCTGGAGCGCGCGGGGGTGACGATCCTCAATCCGCCGCGCGGGATCGAATGCGCCGTCGACAAGTACCTGACGACCTCCCGTCTCGCGGCGGAGGGGCTCCCCGTCCCTGCGACGATGGTCTGCGAAGGCTTCGAGCAGGCGATGAACGCTTTCGAAACACTCGGACGGGACGTCGTCGTCAAACCTGTCTTCGGCGCCGAGGGACGGGGGATCCTTCGAGTCTCCGATGTCGACATGGCGCATCGGGTCTTCCGGACTCTCGAGCGTCTGCAGGCGGTGCTGTATCTCCAGCGGTTCGTCCGGCATCCGGGATACGATATTCGCGTTCTCGTCCTCGATGGCCGGCCGATCGGGGCCGTCCGCCGGATCAATCCCGACGACTTCCGGACGAATGTCTCGCGGAATGCCCGGGCCGAGACGCACGACGCGACCGACCGGGAGATCGAGTTCGCGCTGCGGGCCGCCCGCTGCACCGACGCACGGTTCGCGGGAGTCGACCTGCTCTACGACGAGCGAGGCGAGCTGTTCGTCATTGAGGTGAACGCCGTCCCGGGCTGGCGGGCCTTCGAACGAACGACCGGCATCCCCGTGGCCGACCGGGTCATCGAGAGCCTCGAACGGACGAGAGACGTCCAGAGCACGTGAGTCGAGCCAATTCCGCCCTTCGCGCCAGCCCGATCGCACGACCGTCTGGCTCACGTGGCGTGAGAACAGGAGAGTTTCAGAGAACCACGGATTTCAGGGATGACACGGATAAGAAACCGTATCGGCTTCGGAGTCGAACCTCTGCCCATCAGCTCCTGGCAGGGTCATCGGTCCCGGTCACGTCCCTTCACGTCGGGCGATCCGTGAAATCCGTGCTATCCGTGGTCCATCATTCCGCCTGGCGCACGAGCGGCCGATGGACTCACGCAGAGCACTCGCGGCATCTCCCGTCGAGGCCGCCGGATCAGCGGGTGAATCCGACCGTGAAGCTGAAGACCCGCTGGTCGTCGGTGTTCTTCTGGAGCAGCGGCCAGGCGAAGTCGAACGCCAGCGGAGCGGGGCCCATCGCCGGGATCGTCAGCCGGAATCCGAAACCGGCCGAGACGCGGAAGTCGTTGATCGAGACGTCCGGCTCCACCGTACCGAAGTCGGTGAAGGCGACGACCCGGATCGAGTCGCTCGCGGTGACCGGCAGCAGGTATTCGGCCGTGCCGAGCATCATGAAGTTTCCACCGACCCGGTAGCCGTTGTCGACCGGCGACACACCGCGGAACGCGAAGCCGCGGAACGACGAATAGCCCCCGGCGTAGAACCGTTCGAAGATCGGCGTGTCGTTCCCCGTCCAGCCGACCTGGCCCTGGAGGTGGACGATGTGCTTCCCGAAGCCGTCGGGACGCTGCAGGACCGTGAACAGCTGGCTGCCGGTGACCTCGACCCGAGGATAGGTGAAATCGCCGAAGGCCTGCTCGTAAGAGGCTTCGAACATGTTCCCCGAGGAGGGGATGAAGGCGTTGTCGCGGGTATCGCGGGTGATCGTGAACTGCGCGGTCGTGAGGGCATTGTCGCCACGAACCGCGTTCAGATCGGCCGGCGGGGTCGCCCCCTGCGGCAGGATGTTGACGTTCTCCATGCGGGCCGAGGCCCCGACCGACCAGTACTCGTTGAGGAGGTAGCCGATGCCGACGCGGCCGCCGAGCCGCTCTTCGCTCCACTCGTTGTAGAACCGGCTGTAGTAGAAGCCGCTGACGCTCAGGCTGAAGTCGGTCCGCAGGAAGAAGGGGTCGGTCCAGGTCGCCATGTAGCGGCTGACCTGGGTCCCCGGCTGGGCTTCCAGTCGAAAACTCTGGCCGGCACCGCGGAAGGCGTAGCCGTTGACGATATCCGACCAGCTGCGCGGGACGCGGAGGATGTCGAAGTTGTCTTCCTGAAGGACGAACTGGCCGATGACCCCGGCGTTGCTGTTGACGCCGACGCCGAACATGAGCCGGCCGGTCCGGCCTTCGGTGACATCCACGTTGACGTCGACGAAGCCAGGCTCCTGGGGGGCGCGGAGGGCGTTGCCGTAGGGATTCCCCTGCGGCGAGACGGAGTTGAGGTAGTTCTGGGGAACGGGGTTGCCGTACCGGTCGATGCTCTGGCCGCGAACGACGTCCGAAGACTGCCCGCGGACGATCACCGGCTCCACGATCGGTTCTTCACCGACTCCGACCTCGAAAAGCGCGGTCGGATCGACAGCCTCGAGCTCGATCGATTCGCGGAACTCGCGGAGGTCTGCATCGGGAATCGCTGCGACGGCAACGGGCTCCTCGAGCCGCTGCCCGGCGGTTTCGAGAACCGCGGGCCGCGGCGTCTTGCCCACGGCATGCTGCTGAGCGAGACGGACTTCACCGGTTCGCGAAGCGTCCGGGGCCTTCCGGAACTCCGAACGAACGGCCCGCATCGGGGGGGCCAGGGGGGCCTGCCCGGCAGAACTTTCGGCCGGGGCCGCGGCCGTCGGATCGTAATCGGAGAATTCGGTCACGACGGGGACGGGCGGCAGCGGAGCGAGCGACGCGAGGGTGAGGTCGGCCGCGGTGAGCGTGTCACCCACGAGGTGGGTGCGAC